>DBGBSM010000089.1:0-6729 GCA_048468815.1 Parabacteroides sp. | reverse complement strand
CTTTTACGCGAACGCTTCTTACCGGCGGAAAACGTTTGCGAAGGGCGCATAAGATGCGTCCGGCCACATGTTCGAGCAGCCGGGAGGGAATTTTCATTTCTTCGTTTACCGACTCGTATACTTCGGCATAGTTTACCGTGTCGGCCAGTTCGTCGCTTTCCGCAGCCACCTGGAGGGGTACCGTAAGCGAAAGCGTAACGACGAACCAGTTGCCTACCGTTCTTTCCTGGGGCGATACGCCGTGAAAAGCGTAGAAGCGCATGCCTTCCAATTCGATTTTGCTTGTCATATTTAGGATTATTTTACGGGTAAATATAGGGAAAGTGGCCCGAACTGCAAAAAATTAAGTTTATATTTGCATTA
Organism: Parabacteroides sp.; assembly: GCA_048468815.1. Taxonomy (GTDB): domain Bacteria; phylum Bacteroidota; class Bacteroidia; order Bacteroidales; family Tannerellaceae; genus Parabacteroides_B. Next base: position 6,366 of record DBGBSM010000089.1, on the reverse strand, counting down.
TCGTTGCACGCGAAGAGGCGAGGCCGGGGCGCCTCCGGCATAACCGGGTTGCGTTTTCGTTGCACGGTTATAGCGAAGACCGGCTGTTTCCGGTACGGCAGGGTGCGTTTGCGTCTGCAACCGGTTCGCTTTGTTTCGGCACTAAACCTAAGAATTTTAATCGTATGGTAGGAATGAAAAATAAAGAAGAGGTTCCGCAAGGCAGTTTACATAACGTAATGGCCGCCGGAACAACGGTAAAAGGGGATATAATTACGGAATCGGATTTCCGTCTCGACGGACGGGTGGAAGGGAACATCGTGTGCGGGGCGAAAATCGTGATCGGCCCGAAAGCGGAAATCGTAGGAAACATTACTTCGGTAAACGCCGAGGTGATGGGTTCGGTAAAAGGAAATATGGAGATAAGCGGCATACTGGTGCTGAAGGCTTCGGGCGTGCTCAACGGCGATGTGGCCACGCATACGCTCGAAATAGAGCCGAACGCCCGTTTTAACGGTACTTGCCGGATGCTGTCGGATAAGGATAAAAAGTAAGCGGGAGCCGGTACGTCCGCGTGGGCGGCAAACATGTTTTTTCCGCATGATGAAATGCACAGGGAGCCGACCGGTCTGTAACGGACCAGTCGGCTCCCTGTGTTTTTTTTGACGGGGCGAACGGGACAAGGCGAATAGCGTGAAATAGAAAACCGGTTTCGTGCCGTACTGTTCTTTTTTTCCATATAGTAAAAACTGTATTCGCAGCTTACGAATTTATATTCGCAGCCTGCAAATATAAATTCGCAAGCTACGAATATATATTCTAAGCCTGCGAATATAGATTTCCTGCCGGTAAAACCGGCTTTTGCGTGGCATGAAAAAGAAATTCCGCCAGGTATTTCCGGTATATCGTTCCGGCCGGGAAATTCCGCGGTTTCCCGGCGCCCCGCCTCCTTATTTCCTTCCGTTGGCCGTAATCAGCGAGCTTATCTTCTCGTTCAGCCCGTCGGCCGCCAGGAGTTCTTCCAGCGGGATATGCATCCGGTACTGCCAGTAATGATGCGGATTGGCGGGAATGTTGATTCGTTCGGCATCCGGGTCGGGATGTTTCAGCGCGTCGTCGAGCGACAACCAGTCCTGCAGCGGAATAACGGTGAGCATGGAAGGCGCGTCGAGGTGGTTCCGGATAATTTGCATGCTTATCTCGGCCGTACATTTCTCCGGCGCTTTTCCGGGCTGTTGCAACACCTGATTGTAATAGCGCTGCGTTTTTTCCGGGTTTTCTTCCCACCAGCCGCGTAGCGTCGACATATCGTGCGTGGAGGTGGTGCATACCGAGTGGTAAGGCAACGTATGCAGGTCGGTGAATTCCCGTTGCGGCGTTTTGGGCATCCGCTCTATTTCGAGGCTGAAGATTTGCAGTTTGTTCATTACGTCGGGCACCGATTCCGGAATCATGCCCAGGTCTTCCCCGCAAACCAGCATATCGGTGCTGTTTACCAACGGAGTAAGCCGCTTCAAGGCCTGATTCTTCCAGAAATCGTTGTGGCGGTGGTAGAAGAAGTGCCAGTATAGCTGGTCGAAGGCGTACCGTCCGGCATTATCCAGTTCTTTATAGGCATACGATTGGCTGCCCGAGATACGCGGATGGAACTTCCCTTTCTCCACCGGGTCGCGTACGAATAGCACTTCGTTCGCCACGGTAAACAAGCCGTTGCGGAGTACCTTGGATTTTTTGTCTGTTTTCCCTTCGAAGAGGGCCCGTATCTTTTGCTGGGTGTCGCATGCCGGATTCAATATATAATGGTGCGACGACGATTGCATCAGGTAAGTGTTTTTCGCCTCGTTGGCATACTCGCCGAACAATTCCGGCAGGTAGTCGGCGTGGATGAGCGGCGTGGTAAACCGTTTCTCGTTGAAAGCCAGTCCGTATTGCTCTATTTCTTCTTTCGTAAGCGGCAGGGCGGGCGAGAAGTGGCCGCATAGCCCCTGTACGTATTCGAGCGGAATTTCCCAGATGCGGAAAAAACCCAGGATATGGTCGATGCGGAAAGCGTCGAAATAATCGGATAATTTTTTAAACCGTTTCTTCCACCAGCTCAATCCGTCTTTTTCCATTTCCGTCCAGTTGTACGTGGGGAAAGACCAGTTTTGCCCGATGGGCGAGAAATCGTCGGGAGGTGCTCCCGCCTGGCCGTTCATATTGAAGTATTTCGGTTCGGTCCAGGCCTCTACGCTGTTGCGGCTGATGCCGATGGGGATGTCGCCCTTGAGCACGATGCCGTGGCTGCGGGCGTAATCGCTTACCGATTTGAACTGCTTGTGCAGCATGTACTGGAGGAAGTAAAAAAAGGCGATTTCGCGGTAATGCGCGCTCTCCGGATGGCATAATTGCTGGATGCGGGCGGCATCGTATACGGCATATTCGTTCCATTGGCCGAAGTGGGGCTTCCGGTAGTGGTCGCGCAGGAAACAGAAGGCGGCATACGGCACCAGCCATTCTTTGTTGCCGGCGAAAAAAGCTTCGAATCCGTCGCTTTGCAACACCGCTTCGCCGGCCTGGTTGTAAAACTCGCGGCAATAAGCCAGCTTATGCTCCACTACGTCTTCGTAATTCACCGCCTCTTCCCTGTTCAGCGTTTGCCGCCACTCGTTGTACCGGGCGGCCGATACCGGGTTTTCCAATTCGCCCAGCCAGTCTAAGCTGATGTACATGGGGTGGATGGCGTAGGTGGAAATGGCGCTGTAAGGGTACGAATCGGCCCGGGTATGCGTCCAAACGGTGTCGTTCATCGGCAACACCTGGATGATGCGTTGCCGGGTTTTCCGCGCCCAGTCTACCAGGAGGCGTAAATCCGCCAGGTCGCCTACGCCGAAGCTGTTGGCTGAACGGAGCGAAAATACGGGAATCACGCAGCCCGCACACCGCCAGGGAGGAAGCTCTTCCCGGAAACGGAGGCCCGATAGGGTGGCGGTTTCGTTAGCTTGTTGCGGGGGCAGGGTAAGGGTGCGGTTATCGCCGCTTTCCCAGTAAACCGGCTCGCGGGTGTCGCTCCGGCAAACCAGGAACTTATATTCCAGCGGATACACGATGCGCGAAGCGTCAAGCACTACTTGCCAGTCGGGGAAACGGTCGCAGCTCATCATCACGGCCTGCTCCGGATTCCAGTTGCCTAAAACGGCCTGGTTTCCGGAAATAGCGATTGTCTGGTCGTTTCCTACCCGGGGAGCCGATAATTTGATAACCAGTTGTTTATCCGATTTAACCACCCGTTCGAATTTATCGCACGGATGGGCGAACAGGCTTTGGGTAAAGGCCGAGGAGTAGAAGGCGAGGTGGGGCGGCCTTACCTGCCAGTAGTCGTATAACGTATATTGTTCGGCACTGCCGTCGAGTGCGATGCGATGGTTTTTTTCCCATTCCTCGAACAATAATTTGTCGTTGGCGCGGATAAAGTAACGGTATTCGAATGCTTGTATATCTGCCGGTAGCTCCAGTTGCAATTGCCAGTTTCCGTCGCCCGCGTAGTGCATTTCCCGGGCAAACGAGGGATTCCACGCGCCGAGGTCGGGAATCGAGCCTACGATACAAAGTTTTTGGCCCCAAACGGTGTGGAAGTTGATATTAAAGGTTACTTTCATTTGTTTATATTTAGTCACGGCGACGAAGATATAAAGAAAGCGGGTAATTTACCCGCTTTTCTCCGAAATTTTTCCCTCGCGTTCCTTATCCGCATTTGGATGCGCCGCAATTGGTGCAAATCAGGCAACCTTCCTGGTAAATCAAGGTTTCCAGGCCGCAATTGGGGCAGGTTTGCCCCTTGGCTTCCATCCCGTTAGGCAGGTATTTCTTCAACGCCCTTTCCACCCCGTTTTTCCAGGTGTTGATGGATTCGTTGTTCAACTCCATGCCCTGTACTAACTTGATAACCTGGTCGATAGGCATGCCGTAGCGGAGCACGCCCGAAATCAGCTTGGCGTAGTTCCAGAATTCGGGGTCGAACTTGCCGTCCAATCCCTCGATGGTCATTTTATATCCCCGCTTGTTTTTGAACTGGAAGTCGTAGTGCTTTTTGCCGTCTTCGTCGTAGCTTTTGATGATGCTTCCTTTCGATACGTTCTTGGGCAACATGATGCCTTCGTCGTCGTCGGCCAGCCCGGTGAATATCTCGTACGGACGTCCGTTGAGCAACCCGATAAAGGCAATCCATTTCTCTTTGTTGTTCTGGAATTTCACCACATCCGCATCCAGTTCGCGCGGGCGGGTGGCTACGATGATGGGCGGCTCCATGCAGTTGCAGTCGTCTTTTTTCTTTTTCTTATCGTCGGTGGCGATCAATACGCCGGCCCGCGAGCCGTCGCGGTATACGGTGCAGCCTTTGCATCCGCATTTCCAGGCTTCGATGTACAGCTCGTTTACCAGCTCTTCGCTGGCGTCGTTCGGCAGGTTGATGGTTACGCTGATGGAGTGGTCGACCCACTTTTGGATGCGTCCCTGCATTTTTACTTTTTGCAGCCAGTCTACATCGTTCGAGGTGGCTTTATAATAAGGCGACTTGGCTACGAGCTCGTCTACCTCTTCCTGTGAATATTTTTTAGTAACCGAATAGCCGTTCGCCTGCATCCAGGTAACGAATTTGTGATGGAACACGATGTATTCTTCGAATGCGTCGCCCGTTTCGTCTACGAAATCCACCCGCGCGGCCGCATCGTTCGGATTTACCTTGCGCCGCCGTTTGTAAACCGGCAGAAATACCGGCTCGATACCCGAGGTGGTTTGCGTCATCAGGCTCGTAGTTCCCGTAGGCGCAATGGTGAGGCAGGCGATATTCCGGCGCCCGTACTGAACCATATCCTGGTATAACTCCGGGTCGGCCTCGCGCAACCGGTTGATAAACGGGTTCTTTTCTTCCCGCTTGGCGTCGAATACTTCGAAGGCGCCCCGCTCCTTGGCCATTTCTACCGACGAGCGGTAGGCGTCGAGAGCCAGTGCCCGTTGTACCTTTTCGGCGAGTTCGGTGGCTTCTTCGGTGCCGTACCGCAGCCCCATAGCGGCGATCATATCGCCTTCGGCCGTGATGCCTACGCCGGTCCGGCGTCCTTGAAGCGTTTTTTTACGGATTTTCTCCCACAAGTACCGCTCGCTCGATTTTACTTCTTCCGACTCGGGGTCGGCATCGATCTTTTCGAGAATTTTGTCGATTTTCTCCGTTTCCAGGTCGATAATGTCGTCCATGATGCGTTGCGCCAATCCTACATGCCGGCGGAACAGCTCGAAATCGAAGTAGGCGTCTTTCGTGAACGGATTCACTACGTACGAGTATAGGTTGATGGCCAGCAAGCGGCAACTGTCGTACGGACACAACGGAATTTCGCCGCACGGGTTGGTCGATACGGTGCGGAATCCCAGGTCGGCATAGCAATCCGGTACCGACTCTTTCAGAATCGTATCCCAGAACAACACGCCGGGCTCGGCGCTCTTCCAGGCGTTGTGGATGATTTTTTTCCATAAGGCCGCGGCGTTGGTGGCTTTTACGGTAGTGGGATTCGAGCTGTCGATGGGGTATTGTTGCTGGTATTCGGTACCGTTGATAACGGCGTTCATAAAGTCGTCGTCGATTTTTACCGATACGTTGGCGCCCGTTACTTTGCCTTCGGTCATCTTGGCGTCGATAAACGATTCCGAGTCGGGGTGCTTGATGGAAACGCTCAACATCAGGGCGCCCCGGCGTCCGTCTTGCGCTACTTCGCGCGTGGAGTTCGAATACCGCTCCATAAACGGCACGAGGCCGGTGGAGGTGAGCGCCGAGTTCTTCACCGGCGAGCCTTTCGGACGTACATGCGATAAGTCGTGCCCTACGCCTCCGCGCCGTTTCATCAGTTGTACCTGTTCTTCGTCGATGCGGATGATGGCGCCGTACGAATCGGCTTCTCCGTCGAGCCCGATCACGAAGCAGTTGGAAAGCGACGCGATCTGGAAGTCGTTTCCGATTCCCGTCATCGGGCTGCCTTGCGGTACGATATACCGGAAATGGTCGAACAAGTCGAAAAGCTCCTGTTCCGTCAACGGATTGGGGTACTTCTTTTCTACCCGGGCGATTTCCTTAGCCAGCCGCCAGTGCATGTCTACCGGCGACTTTTCGTAAATATTTCCGTATGCGTCTTTCAGGGCATACTTATTTACCCAGACCTTCGCGGCGAGTTCGTCGCCCGTAAAGTAATCTAACGAAGCTTTGTAGGCCTCATCGAATGTGTACGTTTGTGTGTTCACGACAATAAGTTGTAAATAATTTTTATACCTATTATTTGTAGATAACGTAGGAAGTTGTGATTGACGATGCAAGTTTAGGCATACTTTCGTAATTGGCCAAATATTTCGATTGTAAAAAGC
>DBGBSM010000088.1:0-2195 GCA_048468815.1 Parabacteroides sp. | reverse complement strand
AGCCAGGTAGTTGCCGTTGTACACGAACATGCTCGACGGACGCGCATAGTTCCGTTTCTCCAACTGGTCGGCCCAGGTATAAGTAGGATACTTCGCTCCCGGATTCTCGGGAGTCCACGTTTCTTTCGTCTTTTCCACCGTATTGTAATACCCTACCATATTCCCCATAATCCACGGCAGGCGCGAGTCGATTATCTTGAACCCCAGCCCGTAGTCCATCCGGGCGTAGAAGGTAAAGCCCTTGTATTTGAGCGTAGTGTTGATGCCGCCCGTCCAGCGCGGCGTTTTGTTTCCCATCTTCACCATGTCGTAATCGTCGATTGCCCCGTCGCCGTTCACATCGCGCCAGCGTACGTCGCCCGGCTGGATGGGAAGCGCCGCCGCATTGCCGTTGGCCTGTATCTTCTCGGCGTCGGTGAGTTTCGACCATGCCTCGGGGCCGTACAACACCAACCCGTTGCTGCCGTTGTCGCCGCTGGTTTTATCGATGAGGTTACCCGGAATCTCGCTTTCGCTCGTATACAGGCCGTCGGCCTGGAAAGCGTACAGCGCGCCCGGCTCCTGTCCTTCCTGGTAGCCGCCTACCCAGATAAGCTGTTTCGTGGAAGGGTCGTATACCTGTACCGCGTTCTGCCGGTTCCGCTCCAACCCGTTGTAGGGAAGTTTCAGAATCTTATTCTTGTTGAAGGCGGCGTTCACGTTCACATCCCACGACCAGTCTTTCGTGCGGAGCACTTTCACGCCCAGCTCGATTTCGAGCCCGCGGTTGCGGATTTCACCGTTGTTGGTACGGAAGGTCTGGATACCCGAGGAGCCCGGCAGCGGGATGTCGGCGTATTTATCCTGCGTACGCCGGTTGTAAAAGGTAAAGTTGGCATTGATTTTGTTTTCCAGGAAACTGACGTCGAGCCCCGTTTCGAAGGTCGACGACTTTTCCCAGCGAAGCCCCGCATTCGGCAGCTTACCCAGCAGGTAGCCTATTTGCCCGCCGTAGGGCTTGGTTACGTAGGAGCCCTGCAAATCGTACGCCCCGTTCTTTACGTACTCGCCGCTGATGTTCGATACATTTCCGTTCAATCCGTAGCTGGCGCGCAGCTTGGCGAACGAAACCACCTGGCGGAGCCCCTGCATGAAATCTTCCTGGCCGAACACCCAGCCGGCCGATACGCCCGGGAAAGCGCCCCAGCGGTTATCGCCCAGTAGGATGGAATAGCCGTCGCTGCGCAGGGTAGCCGACAGCAGGTATTTCCCACGGAAATCGTAATTTACCCGGCCGAAAAACGACATAATCCGTTGCCGCTCGTGCCAGGAGTCGATGTCGCGTTTCTTGTCGCCGGTGGAGGTAAGCTCCAGGTCGGCGAACTCGTCGGTAGGCGCACCCGAGCCGGCGGCGCTGAACCCCTTGCGGTATTCGTCGTAGTACTCGAAGCCGGCCAGCACGTTCAGGCTGTGTTCCCGCAGAAAAATCAAATCGTAGTTGGCCACGATGTTATAGGTTTGCCGGTGCGTACGCTCGAACTTCGCCGACGAGTTACGCGAGCGGTCCCAGGTATCCGAGCCGGTACGGTAGTCGCGGTCGAAACTCTCGTAGAAGCCTTCGTCGTACATCCAGATAGCCCCCACTTTCAGGTACAGGTTCTTCATCAGGTCGAAACGGAAGCTCTGTCCGAAGGTAATCTTGTCGGTGGTATTTTCCCTTTTGTACCGGTCGAGGTTTACAATCAGATTTCCGCCGGCAGCCCCGGCACCCAGCAACGGTTCGCCGTCGGGGTTTTCGCCCCGCATGGTAGGCGGTGTGGATAACACCGAGGTAAAGAAATGGTCTTCGTTCTTCTTGGTGTCTTCCCGTCCGTTGGGCAACGCATTCTTTTTGGCGTTGGCAAACGAGAAGTTCGTATACGAGGTAAGCCACGAACGGATTTTGTAATCGGCATTGAAGGTGGCGGTAAGCCGTTGGTAATACAGGTCTAACGGCAACCCCTCCGTGCGGTTGTACCCTACGCCGGCGTAATAGCTTCCTTTGTCGTTACCCCCCGATACGCTGATGTTGTAATCCTGCGACACGGCCGGACTCTTGATATTTTCTTGCGTGCTCCAATCTTTATAAATAATCTCGTCGCCGAACACCGGGTCGGTCATCGTTCGCCAACCCTGATTTAACAGGAAGCTCAAATCGGAGGTATAAATCATCGGGC
>DBGBSM010000087.1:0-2022 GCA_048468815.1 Parabacteroides sp. | reverse complement strand
CCCATATTGTTCCATGCCTTCGGGCTGGATTCCACCTTACGCAGGTAATTCCACGCCGATTGAATGTCGCCCGTGAGCATCACGGCCGAAGAGGCGTTGATATTGGCCACCACATCCTCCGGATAATGGTACGCCGCGATTTCGTAAATCTCCCGGTACTGTTCCGTACCCGGACGGTAATAACGCGCCACGGCATACATTTCCCGCAGGCTCAACAACTCCGGATGGGTGTAAATCAAGCGCGAAGCCTCCTCCGTGCTGACCCGGCGAACATCGTAACCGATATGAACCTCGATACGACGTAACCACGGAAAAACCGTTTTCAACATATCCCGGTAAGGCGCGCCGCCCTGCAAATCCATCAACTGCTTTTCGCGGCCCTCGAAGATGCCGTAAGTATGGATAACCGAGAGGGCGGCTTCGGCGTAAGGCGGGGCGAGCTGCTTGAGTATCTGTTCGGTACCCGCCCAATCTTCGGCCGTCCACGTCACATCGAAAAGCGACTCCGGCAAACGGTAAACCTCGCGCATATAATTACGAAACTCCTTCGACCGGCTCGACGACAAACGCTCGTTATCCTGGTAGCTCCCATCCGGGGACGCGTAACCGTGTATACGCACACTCTTCAACTGAGAAAAACCGCCGTTCAAGACCGGCATCAACAAACTGTCGAGCTTGTCGATTTCACGACGGTTCAACCGGAAGTCGGGTAAAACCTTATAGGCATTCAGGGGGTAATCGATATAAAGCGTCGCCTCATCGGTGCGCTTCTTTTCGTCGCTCTCCGTGTCGGGAACCAAATAAGAAACCATGGCGGAATAGGTGGACACGGCCAAAGGCGCGACCGAATAGGCTGGCAGAACAACCGGGGCCGACTGAACCGGAGCCGCGCCACTGACGGAGGCGCTTTCCATCCGGTTGCCGGACGAGGTATAACTCAACGCCAGATCCGGCGTCAACGTTTCGATGGACATCACCTGCTTCACGCAACAATCCTTACTTTCCTGCATCAACAGCAACGAGGCGTTGCTCATCCACGAGGCGTACGGAACGGATACCTCGTATGCCACGGGCTTCAATGAACGGTGACGGTCGTCGACGATAATACGGTAAGGCGCGATAGCCCCAGGCGAGGGAGACAAGGCCCGCTCCCGACGGTCGAAATGAGCCCGCCGACGACCCGTAATCACCACACCGGGCAACTCCAGGTACTTGTCCCCGCTTTTCAGGTAAGGGGTGAAAATCCACGACGAACCCGTGGTGACGTGGACACTATCCAAATCCATCGAGAGGCTCAACCGAAGACTGTCGCTCTCCACTTCTACCTTCTCGGGCACGATACGGATACGACCGGCCGCGGCTCGCAAGGTGCACAATCCGGTCAAACAGGCCAGAAGAAAAACGGTACGGACGACCGGACGGATAGATATGACAGGTTTCATAAGCATGAGCGTTTAACGTAAAAAGTAAATCACCGATACCCCGGCCCGCGTGGGACCGTAATAATGCCGGGTGTAATGCCCGGTGAGCTCCCCGCATTCGGCGCAACGGATTTTATCGTATTTCATATAGGCGTAGCCGATGCCTAACGTGGCCTCTATCCCCCAACGCTCGCCCAACGCCCAATGGTAACCGTACGAGAGGCCGCCCCCATACAGGTCGCCGCGCAGTACAGAATCTTTCAGGCCGGAGATAAACGGAATCTGGCCGATATTGAAATGGCCGTAATGACCGTGCAGCCCGAAAAAGTGTCCCTCGAACTTCTGGCAAGGCCAAAAGCGAAACTCCGGCTGGGCCAGGTACAGGTTCAGCTTCATGTCGTTCCCGAATTTCCATGCGTTGTAAGCGCCCCACAAATCGACGGTAAAGTGATTGCCCAGCCCTACTTCCACCCCCGCATTCGGCGTAGTGGTGGCCCAAAGCAAGGCGTTGCTTTTTAATGCGGCTTGTTGCCCGTAGAGTGGTAAAGCAAAAAACTGTACCAAAAAGATTATACAAAGTGAAACGCTTATTTTCATGTAT
>DBGBSM010000086.1:0-3377 GCA_048468815.1 Parabacteroides sp. | reverse complement strand
CAAAAAACGTGCTTAAAAAGGGAATTTTAGCGTATTTCGCTTATTTTTGCCTGAGTAGGTGTTTTTATTTTCCTCTTAAAGTCATCAAAAAGAAACTATATCGGTTGAATAGATGTCGTTTTGTAAAAAAATGGCGATGAGGGCAATTGAGGCAGGGAATATAGACGTACAACCGGCCGAGTCATGGCAGCGAACGCTTTCGTACGACACTCGCCCGACGCGATAAGGAAGTATGACCGGCCGGTTGTATGGGTGTCCCATGCAGGTGTTCCCGATTCGTTTATGAGCAACGACTAACCCTGCGCCCGCTCCAGCGCGAACTCTTCGTTGAGGTTCCCGGTTCGTTTATGAGCAACGGCTAAGCCTTCCGTATGCCAGGGGATAGCCGCCCGGTTCCGGTACGCACAGGCGCTATCCCCTTTTTATTTTACCTACCGGTCGATGCCACCTTCCGTCGGGGCTTCCTCCAGGTCGAACTCCGTCGGCTGGCCGTCGCGGCACGTTACCTCCACCCACGTGTCGCCGCCCTGCACCTCCGTGCGTATCGCACGCAGCGGGGCGACCGGCTGCCAGTGCCCGCGTAATCGGAGCCGTTTTACAAGCGGCCGGCTCGGGCAGGCCGTGGTATACGTTTTCTCGGCGATATTCAGGTTCGGGTCGCCTACGCTGAGGTGCAGCCGGTTCCCTTCGCGCGAAAGGAGCACGAGCGTTTCGCGGCCGATAAAGCGCACCGTATCGTCGGCCCGGGGGGCGCTATAATCTTCGAAAACGGCATACCCTGTAATGCCCGTCGGCAAGTCGCGTACGATGTGCGCCGTATCGGTGCATGCCGCCACTTCGTAGGGCAGGCTGTGGTGCATTTCCGCTACTTCCCCGGCCGAAGGCTGTACCCGTACGGCATACTCGTAGCGGCCGTTTTGCGGCGCCTTGCCGTGCGAAATCCAGGCGCTTGCGAACCGGCCGTGCGTTTCTTCGCGGGTTTTGTCGTGCCGCGAATGCTGGAGGGCTACCTGCACGTGTACCTCTCCCTGCCGGATGAAATAGTAATTGCCGAAACCGTCGCACAGCACGTTTTTTCCTGTCGGAAGAATCGTTTCGCGGAGCTTCCCGTTCGCTTTTTTTCCGTTTATCCGGATGCTTTCGGCCGCCGTGCGTACGGCGTGCTGGAACAGGGCGGTTTCGGTAGGATAGGCCGCGTTCGTGTTGCGGATACCGCTTCCTAAGCACACCAGCCGGTTATCGAAGCAAAAAACGGATTTGCGTGCCCGGAAATCGGGCGTGAAGCGGGGCAATTCCCGTTCCATCAGCTTGATAGCGAAAATGCCGTGCCGTCCCCGGAACGAACTGCATCCGGCGAAGTTCTCTTTCGAGTGCGCCATCGTGGTGCCCGGCAGCGGGCTGTCGAGCGAATCCAACGGTAGGTGTACGGCCGTTACGCCGGGCAGCCGGTTCCAGTCCCAGCCGGCCTCTTCGTAGCCGTTGGCCTGTCGCGCATCGGGCGCCGCACGGCTGAAAATCTGCACCGAGCCATAGCTCTGGTAGCGCCCGTACCGGTTGTCGTGCGTGTAGATTTCGGCGCCCCACACATCGGTGTTGTATCCTTTCAGGGCAACCGCCCAGTCGTTGCGCCGGAGGATGCCGGCTGCTCCGTAGTTGAAAACGAAAAAGCCTTCCGGCGCCCCCGCCGGCCGGATACCTGCTTCGCGGAAACGGCGTACAAGCGGGGTGTCGCGGGTTTCGAGGCGCAGGTACTCGGCAGCCAGTTCGCGGTCGACAGGTTCGCCCGCACCCGACAAATCGCCGGCCAGCGCCAGGTAGCCGAATGCTTCGATGTCGTCGGTTTGCATGCCGCCTTTAAACGGATGGCGTCCGCCGAAGCCGATGCCCCATTGCGTGGGGTTCGAATAAGCGCGCAGGGCGTACAAGGCGGTGCGCAACACCCGGCGCGCTTCGGGTGTAAGGGTGTAGCCGGTATCGAAAGTGAGGCCCAGAAACGTGCCTACCGCCCCCAATGCGCCGGTAGTGTAGGCCGGGTAAAAGCCGCCGTGGTGGAAGGTGGTGCCGTCGGGCTTGATTCCGCCCAGGGTGCCCGGGGTAAAGGCGAGCGAGGTGGAGAGCCAGCGCGAAAGTCCCCGGAGCGCTTGTTCCTTCTCCCGTTCCTCTTCGGTTAACAGGGCGGCTACTACCTTGGGCATCAGCAGCGTATGCCAGGTATCCAGCAGCTCGTCGCGTCCGTAGCGGTAGGGATGCCGGGTTTCCTGCAACCCCGACCAGAAGGCCAGCGTGCGCAGGATGTCGTTTTTGGCCGGATGCCGGTAAATCGCTTCCCGCATCAGCCAGGCGCCGGTGTAGATGCCGCGTACGCGGTAGCCGTAGTGGTGGTTGGTTCCCATGCCGCTGCCGTAGGCGAAGCCCTGGTCGATGGCGTATCGCCATACGGTAAAATAGTGGGTTGCGGCTTGCGGGGTGCCGTTGGTTACGTAGTCGGAAGCGAAGCCGAGCAGCATGGTGTCGAGGTGGGTCCACGACAGCTCGCCGGCTCGTTTGTCGAGCTCGTCGGGAGCTACTACCGGCGCGCCGGTAAAGCCGGTGCCCGACGGCCGTATCCCGGCCTGCTCGAACAGCTCGTATGCTTTCCGGATAAACGGCGCTGGCGCCGTTTGGCTTCGCAGGTGTGCATCCAACCGTTGCTCGATGCGGGCGAGTGCCTGGCGGTCGGCGTCAGAAAGGCGGTCGGCTGCGGGAAAGTCGTAAGTGTATTGTTCCCATTCCCATACGCGGCACCAGTGCCACAGGTTACGACTTGCCAGCGAGTTGTTGCCGGGCATTTGCGCATCGGGCGTGGTGCGTTGGTTGACGGAAGCAGCCGGTAGCGTGAGCCGGTCGAGGAAAACACGCCCTTTTCGTGCCGGGGCCTGGATGTGCAGCCGGGTGAGCGGCGTATTTCCTTTAGGGCCGTGCATATGCTCGAAAGCGATCCAGCAGGCGCGCCATCCGGCGGCTGCGAGGCGGAAAGCGAATTGGTACGAGGGGGCGTGGTCGGAACCGGAGAACCGGAATACCAGCGAATCGGCGCTTGCTTTTTCATTGTATATCCAGAGGGTGATGCCCTGGCGCCCGCCTTTTTCTTCGGGCCGGATTTCGGGAAACGTTACGGTAAGGGTGCTGCTCGGCTCGAACTGCCATTCGAGGCTGTGTTTCCCTTCTTTATAGTACAGGGAAGAGGAGGCCAGCGTGCCGCCGTCGCGGGTGTCGAACCGGGGCGGAACGTCGTGCTCGAAGCCGGTGGTTTGGCAGAAGATGCTGCCGGGAACGGCAAGCAGCGCTGAAACGATAATCGGTAGGATGTTTTTCATTGTTTTTCTTTTATTATAGGA
>DBGBSM010000085.1:0-14416 GCA_048468815.1 Parabacteroides sp. | reverse complement strand
GGTAAACACGGAATAGAAAAAATGGTTTCCGCATTTTTCTCGTTTTCGACACCCCACAAATCTTCCCACCGGGCAATTAACCGGTGAGGCGAATGCTCGATTATTTCTTCGGCGATGTCAGCACATTCTTTCCAGCGCTTGCTTTCCAGGTAAATCTTACACAATTTGGCTTGTGCCGCCGACACGGTAAAGCGGCCGTAATCGTCGGCCGGATAGCTATCGGGCAACTTATCGAGCGAAGCGAGTATTTCGGAAATACAAAACTCGATGATTTTTTCCTTCGACTCTCGCTTCGGTTTCGACGACAGGTCGAATCGGGAATCCGTAATAAACGGTACATCACCGAAAAGATAAGTCAAATCGGCATAGAACCAGGCACGGGCCACCCGGGCTTCGGCCGTAAACTGCTCCATCAACGCCGTATTTTCGGTTTGTACGTTTTTGAAATTGTCGATTCCGATATTCGCCCGCGTAACTCCCATATACAAATCGTTCCACAACGAAGAGGTTACGTAAAAGTCGACGCCCCACTCCGCCAGTTCGTATTGCTTACCGTTGCCGCTCTGGGCTCCCGGACCGAAAATCAAATTATCGGCGGCAATCTCGTTCAACATCTGGTAGGCATATTCGCCTGCCGGAATATAACAGCGTGCGCTCCGGTCGCGGAAACCGCCGTACACCCCGTTCAAATAAGCGCGGGCATCCGATTCGGTCTGAAAAAAATCATCCACGGCAATCTCGTTGTATAATTCCGTATCCAGGCAAGAGGTAAAAAAGCAGGACATTCCTGCCAGTAAATATAATTTGAGTGTTCTCATAATCGTATGCTTTTAAAAACTGATTCTTAAACCGGCCAGGAAAGTCCGGCAGGGAGGATACGTATTGTAATCGTTCGTACCTCCGATTTCCGGGTCATATCCTGAATATCCCGTAATCGTAAATACGTTCTGCGCTTCAGCGTAAATACTGAGCGGGCAGGAATACAGATGCAGATTACAGGTAAGGCGAACCGATTTCAACCGCAGGAAAGATGCGTTCTCCACGTAAAACGTATTTCTATCGCCTCCATAAGGATTGGCTGCACCCGAATGAATCGTGCCGGACGGACGGGAAGGCGTCCAACGCTCCAACACCGTATTCAAGGCATTGAACCCCTGGTATACCCGCGCCGGATTTTCATAATACGAGCGGAACTGGTTGTATTTTTTACCGCCGGTACGCGCATTGAAAAAGATATTCAGGTTCCAGTTCTTATAAGTAAGGTCGTTTCCGAAACCCAATTCCACTTTCGGATCGGGCGTACCCAGATACGTAACGTCGGCATCGTCGATTTTACCGTCGGGGCCCGGAACGAAATTACCGTCCGCATCCCGGCCGCCGATGTCGGCAAAACGGATATTACCCGGTTCCGAATTCGGCTGGGCACTGTTCTTTATATCATCGCTTTCTTGGAAGATTCCATCGTAAATGTACCCGTAAATCGCATTTACCGGATCGTTTTCCGAAGCGCCGACATACGGTTTAGGCAAACCGGCCCGATCTCTCCAGTTGTTTTTATTATGCGAAACGGTCAAGGTCGACAACCATTGAAAATCACGTTGCCGGATATTGACCGTATGCAAGGTGAATTCGACTCCCCGGTTCATAATCTCGCCTGCATTCCGCCACTGTTCGGTATATCCCGAATAAGCGGGCGTAGAAAACTCGAGCAGCAAATTGTCGGTATTCGTACGGTAATACTCCAGCGTACCGGAAATCCGGTTATTGAAAAACCCCAGATCGAGAGCGATATTGAACTGTTTGGCCGTTTCCCACTTCAACACGGGATTGCCGGCATTACCGGGTATGATGGTGGTATAAGGAGAATCGCCGAAAACATACTCGTATCCTTTCTGTAGCAGATTCTGGTAACTGTTATCGCCGATGTCCTGGTTACCGGTTTCGCCGTACCCTACCCGTAGCTTCAGATTCGACAGGTTCGTAAACTTTTTCATAAACGCCTCGTTCGAAATACGCCAGGCAGCCGAAAACGACGGGAAATAGCCGAAGCGGTGCGACCGGTCGAATTTGGAAGAACCGTCGGCCCGGAACGTTGCCGTAAACAGATACCGTTCGTCGAAGTTATAATTCACCCGGGCGATTCCCGAGAGCAATTTGTTTTTCTTCTTCGATGTGGTGGGTGCGTTGTACGTTTCGCCGATTCCGATATTGTTATACCCGAAATAATCCGTAAAGAAATTCGTTACCTTGGCACTCAGATCTTCGTACGTAAAATCCTGGTACGTATAGCCTGCCATCACATCCAACTTGTTTTTTCGGTCGAACGCTTTCCGGAACGTAGCCGTGCCTTCCAACAAATTGCTACGCCCCTGCGTAGCGGTTACCGAAGCGATTCCGTTGGCATCCGCCCCGTTGCGCGTGGTTTTCGGGTTGTAATATTCCCGCTTGGAATCCTGCATATCTGTTCCACCCTGTAACTTGATTACCAGGAAATCGGCCGGCGTAATCGTTAATGTTCCGTTCAGCATGCTGCGCTTGGAGCGGGTTTTATCGTCAATATCGAAAAGCGATACCGGATTCGGCATCAAAGCGTAACGCGGGTTTTTCGAGAAAACACCGTTTGCGTCGCGAACCGGAATATTCGAAGGGAAAGCATAGGCGCCGCTCAGAATACCCGTATCCTCGCGTTGGGTGCCTACCGCCACGCTCTTGTCCGTAATATTGCTCATAAAGGCGGAAATGTTCACGCTGAATATCCGCGATATGCGTTGCTCCAGGTTCGCCCGGAAACTATACCGTTCGAAGGAGCTGTTTTTTACAAGCCCGTTGTTCAGATGATACCCGGCCGAAACCATATATTTGGTAGCCGTTGTTCCGCCTTGCATCGAAATATCGTGGTTCGTAACGATACCGGTCCGGGTCACTTCGTCGAACCAGTCGGTACCCTTTCCGAACCCGTCGATTTCAGCCTGCGTGTAATACGGTTTTTGTCCGTACAAATCCATCATTTCGTTCGTTACCCGACCGAAATCGGTACCGTTCAAGAAATGATACCGTTTGGCGATCGTTTGTACGCCGAACGAGGAATTCAACGTGACTTTCGCCCGCCCTTCTTTACCCCGCTTAGTGGTAATCAGGATTACCCCGTTCGCGGCACGCGAACCGTAAATCGCTGTAGCCGAGGCATCTTTCAGTATTTCCATCGATTCGATGTCCGACGGATTGATACTGTTCAACGGGTCGTTTTTGGGCGCGTCGAACACGTCGCCTGTTTTCGGATAAAAGTCGGTGTTATCCACCGGAAACCCGTCGATTACATACAACGGCGTTTTACTGGCATTTACGGAAGAGATTCCCCGGATACGCACTTCGGCCTTTCCTCCCGGTTGCGAACTGTTCCGGGTTATTACGACGCCGGCGGCGTGTCCCTGCATCATTTGTACCAAGCTGGAATGTACTGGCGAACTCACTTCTTCGGCTTTCAGCGATACTACCGAGCCGGTCAGATCGCTTTTTTTCATACTTCCGTAGCCCACTACCACCACTTCATCCAGTTTTTGCAAGTCTTCGTTCAACCTCACGACAAGCGATACCTTGTTTTTAACCGGCACCGTTTGAGGAATATAACCGATATAGGTAATTTCCAGTAAGGCATCCCCGGGTACTTCGAGTAGGAATTTACCGTCTGCATCGGTTACCGTACCGATCGACGTTCCCCGGGCTATCACATTCGCCCCGATTACCGGTTCCCCGTTCTGGTCGGTAACCGTACCGGTAATCTTTTTTACGGAAGCATCCATTCCGGACAGAGCCGCTTCAGGGGAAAGGATAATATCTTTTCCTGCTACTTGGTACCGGATATCCGAATCTTTAAATAATCGGTCCAATACGGCAAATATATCTTCCCCGGATACATTCACCGTAACCTTCCGGCGAACGTCTACCAACTCGCTGTTATAAAAAAAACGAAAATCCGATTGTTGTTCGATCTGTTCCAATATCTCTGCCACCGGTTTTTCCGTTTGATTGACAGACAAGGTCACGGTTTGCGCATAAACCGGATAAGCCAGGGCGAAGCTTACGGACAAGCACCATAATAAACAGGTTAACTTCATCATTCTTATCCATTTTAAATCCGTCCGGAAAGCATAAAAATCCTTATCCGGTTGGATACCATTATTGTTTCTCATACTTTTGTAGTGTAAAGAACCGAAGATAAACTACGCCGGGGCATAATCAGGTAAAATTTGCTTTTGCTCCCGGTTCGTTTCCTCTCGGCTTCTGATTAGATTAAAAAATTAATTCGCAGGCAAGCGTAACGGCTCACTGTCGGATTTTCGTACGGGAAGGCGGTAACGACGCTTTTCCGTACGTTTTTATCCGGGTGCGGCCGGTTAATAGGTCAGACTTGTTTCATAGGCAACGCGTATTAAAGGTTAAACATCATAGAGTAAGCAAGTGCCCGGTTACTTTTTTCGCCACAGCGTAACCAGGGTATATTTTTTTCCTCCCGTATCGTCGGTTGTTTCATGCACCTTGTAATCGATACCGGAAGAGAACCGGAGATAATCCAATACTTGGGACAAAGGACGGTTTTCGAAAATACCGGTGAACCGGTAGGTATCGATTACCGGATCTTTCACATCGAATCGCACTTGATAAAAATAAGCGAGTTTCCGCAACACTTCCGGAAAAGGGTGATCTTTAAAAACCAATTTTCCCTCGATCCAGGAAGTATCGTAGCGCGGATCGACTTTCCGGAATATCGCTTCTCCCGATGCCGGCCGATACACCGCCTTTTCAGTCGGTTCAAGTGTATGCACAGAACGGTGTCCGTGCTTGTCTTCCCATTCCAGGCATATTTTTCCTGTAACCAAAGTCGTTTCGAACGATTCTTCCCCCTCATACGCTTGTACATTAAACTCGGTACCCAAGACCCGAATCCGCATCTTATCGCTGGCTACACCAACGATAAAAGGTCGGTCCGCATCCGGTTTCACCCGGAAATATCCTTCCCCTTTCAACGACACGTTCCTTTCTTTTCCGGTATAAAAAGCCGGATAGGTAAGTACGGAGCCCGCATTGAGATGGGCCGTGGTGCCGTCGGGCAATTCCAGCCGGACACGCATTCCGGCATTCGCTTCTACCGTAACCAGCCGGGGAACAACAGCCGGAGTTCTTTCCCGCCATAAAGTAATCAGTGAAGAAAGTATCGCTACGCCAACCAAACACGCGGCGGCAACCGACCAGCGGGTTAACCGGCGATACAAGCGGCGTTTCCGAATCCGCCTACATACATCGCCGTATGCTTTTAACGAATCGCGTGCCGTTATTCGGCTACGGGTACGTTGCGCATAAAAGATGGAAGCCAGTTGCATCATCTCCTTTTTGCTTGCTTCGTCGGTCTCCAACCAGTTTTCTACCATCGCTTTTTCCTGTAGCGATACAGTATCCCTTAAATAGGCCATCAATAAGGTCGCATCCGGTTTTTCCGTCCCTGAAGTATTGTGTTTTTCCATTTTCCTTTTCGTTTCTATCTATACGACAAATCCGGAGGGCTTTACCCTAAAAGTAAAGGCTACAATTTTTCAACAGGTTTAAACGGAGTATGTTTAAATTAAAATTTATCTTTGCCGGTACGGAGGAAAATTAAAAAAATGGAGGATGAAGGTTTAGTTAAACGACTACAGACAGGGGATATGCAGGCTTACAAACAATTATTTTTAAAATACTATTCCCCCTTATGCGAATATACTTCACATTATATAGCCGATTCCGATGCCGAGGAGTTGGTACAGGACTTGATGTTGTTTATGTGGGAAAACCGGCAAACGCTACTGATTACCCAATCGTTGAAGTCGTATCTCTTTATCGCCGTGAAACACCGCTGCCTCAATGCCATCAGGCAGGAACGCTACCGGAAGCAAACCCACAATCTTATTTACGAAAAGCTGAAAGACCGATTCGAAGACCCTGATTATTACTTTATCGACGAATTGGCCCGAAATATAGAGAAAGCGGTAGACAGCTTACCCGACACATACCGGGAAACATTCAAACTGAGCCGTTTCGGCGAATTGACGAATGCCCAGATAGCCGAGCAACTGCACGTATCGGTTAAAACTGTGGAATACCGTATCGGTCAGGCTCTGAAAATCCTCCGGCACAAATTAAAAGATTATTTACCGTTCCTGGCTTTTTTACTCGGATAAAAGCAGTACGACCGTCGTAACCCGATTCTACAGGATATTCCGGCGGGAACCAGCCAAGGGTAGCCCGTATCGAACAAAGCAAAAAGAAAAAACTACCATTTCGATAAAATCCAAAAAAATGAAACCGATTTTTACACTCATCCTTGTATCCGCCCTTTGTACCGGTTGCCGGATTTCTACGCCGGCATTCGTTCTGCAAGGCGAATTAAACGGGTTGCTGCCCGGCGACACCTTGTTTCTTACCTCCTACCTGCTCCCGGAATGGCAATCGCAACAAACCGATACGGTTTACGTAACCGAGCCGGGACGTTTTTCTTTCTCCAAACCCCTAAAACAAACGGCTTTTTACCTGCTCAGTTATGCGCCGCAGGGAAAAGAGCCGTTGAAATCGTGCATGCTGGGCGACCCTATCCTCGCGCATACGGGCGACACCACCTTCTTGAAAGGAACCGTTAACGAGATAGGTGCGTTAAGCAAAACCGGTGGTTTTTACAGGGATACGCTGATAGCCCGATACGTCCAACTCCGGCAAACGCATGATTTGCAACTGATTGATATTTACCGGCATATAATGAAAGGGATAGAAGAAAACCAGCCCGACACAGTGGCCAAATACGGATACCGGTATAATACGAAACAGAAACCGGAAGCTCTCGTCGCTTTAAACAAATGGATAGCCGAAGAAGTGAACGACCGGGAATATGCCGCTTATCTTTATCTAACCAATCAATACGAAATTCCGTTTGCAGACGTGGAAAAACGGTACAACCGGTTTACGCCCGAAATACAGACATCCTACATGGGGCAACAATTGAAACGAATCTTGGATAAACGCCGCCAAGTGGAACCGGGAAGCGAGCCTCCTGCATTCCGGCTGGTTACTTCTACCGGAAAAGCAATCCGCTCGGCCGATTACCGGGGCGATTACCTACTGATTTATTATTGGGGATTGTGTCCGGGTACCTTTGCTATTCAGCCGGACGTGTTGAAACTGTATTCGGATTTCCATGGGAAAGGATTGGAAATAATCGGTTGCGCGGCGAACGATTTTACCAAAACGAACCCCGAACTGGTAACCGACGAACGTTCGCGCAAAGAAGTTGAACCGTTGCTCGACCAGCCTTGGGAGACGGTGTACCTGAACGAACCGGCCAATGCCCGTTTAAAAGAAGACTACAACCTTACGGTATTGCCTACGCTTACCCTGATCTCTCCCGAGGGGAAAGTAGCGGTTCGCGGTTACGGCGAGAGCCTGGATAAAATAAAAAAGATGCTGGAAGAGCGATAAATCCGGAGTGCTACAGGTTCCGGCAGAACGGTAAAAAGCCAACCCCATACAAACACACGGAAGCACAGAGCCCGGCCAAAAATAGCCGGAACCGCTGCACTTCCGTGCTTGTATATGCTATTCTTTACCGGAATGTTAAACGGGCAACCTCTCCGCTTCTTCGAGCCACGCCGTGGCCGCCGCATCGCTCGGCATGCGCCAGTCGCCCCGCGGGGAAAGGTTGATGGTACCCACCTTGGGGCCGTCGGGCATACACGAGCGCTTGAATTGCTGGGCGAAAAAGCGGCGTACGAAAATAATCAGCCACTTCCGGATCGTTTCGTCGGAATACAGGCCGGCGAACGCTTGTTGCGCCAGGTAAAAAATCTTGGCCGGTCCGAATCCGAAGCGAATCATATAGTACAGGAAGAAATCGTGCAATTCGTAGGGGCCTACGAGGTCTTCGGTTTTCTGGGCGATCGTGCCGTCGCCGGCGGCCGGCAACAACTCTGGGCTGACGGGCGTATCGAGAATATCGAGCAACGTATCGGCCGACGCCTTATCCACCTGCGTATCGGCCACCCACTTCACCAGGTAGCGCACCAGGGTTTTCGGGATTCCCGCATTTACCCCGTACATCGACATCTGGTCGCCGTTATAGGTAGCCCAGCCCAGCGCCAATTCCGACAAATCGCCCGTGCCTACCACCAGGCCGTTTACCTGGTTGGCTACGTCCATCAAAATCTGGGTACGCTCGCGGGCTTGTGCATTTTCGTACGTTACATCGTGCACTTCCGGCGAATGGCCGATGTCGCGGAAATGCTGCTCGCACGCCTCGCGAATCGGAATCTCGCGCACCGTAACACCCAGCGAACGCATCAAAGCCAAGGCATTGGCATACGTACGGCCGGTAGTGCCGAAGCCCGGCATGGTAACGCCGATGATACTGCTCCGGGAAATGCCCAGCCGGTCGCATGTACGGGCGCATACCAGCAACGCCAGTGTAGAATCGAGGCCGCCGGAAATGCCTACTACCAGATGCTTGGTATGCGTATGCACCATCCGTTTGGCGAGGCCGCTGGTTTGGATAGCAAAGATTTCTTCGCACCGGGCGTCCATCTCTTTTTCGGAAGGAACGAAAGGATACGGATGTACCGGGCGCGATAAAGCCGCCGGCACTTCCGGCAAGGAAAATTTTATCCGGCGGTATTCCTTACCGCCGTTCGACCGGTTATGCTCTGCAAACGAAGTAATGCGCCTGCGGTCGGCATCGAGCCGGTGTATATCGATTTCGGAAATCACTAATTGTTCTTCCTGCGAGAAGCGCCCGGCCGCAGCCAAGAGCGTTCCGTTCTCGGCAATCAGGCCGTTTCCCGCAAACACGACATCGGTAGTGGATTCGCCGAATCCGGCCGAAGCATACACGTAACCGGCTACGCAACGGGCGGATTGCTGTTTTACCAGCGACAACAGGTAATCGTGCTTGCCTATCGCCTCGTTACTGGCCGACAGGTTGAAAAGCAATTGCGCACCTTGCATCGCCAATAGCGACGAGGGAGGCACCGGCGTCCATAAATCCTCGCATATCTCTATGCCGAACGTTACTTCGCCGCCGGCCGACGAAAAAAGCAAGTCCGTTCCGAACGGCACCGTGTTTCCACACAGTTCCACCGTACCGGAAAGCGCTTCGGAAGCAGGCGCGAACCAGCGTTTTTCATAAAACTCGCTGTAATTGGGAAGATACGTTTTGGGAACGACTCCCAGTATACGGCCTTGTTGTATCGCTACGGCCGCATTGAACAACTGCGTTCCGGCAACCACCGGCATCCCTACCAAGGCAACGAGCCGGAGAGAGGCGGTACGTTCGAGCAACTTTTCCAGCTCACCGGCCGCTTGGGTAAGCAATACCTGCTGGTGGAACAAGTCGCCGCAGGTATATCCCGTCAACGCCAACTCGGGGAAGCAAACCGACTGCACGCCGGCCTTTTCCGCACGTTCCATCAATCCGGCAATCCTCCCGGCATTGAAAGCGCAATCGGCCACCTTTACTTCCGGGATAGCTGCCGCCACCCGTACAAATCCGTAGTTCATATTTTTCGGTTTAAGCATTCATATCTCGGTGCCTGCCGGCAGTTCCGCATTTTCTTACCGAAAGGCACTAAGCCTTTCCGCCCACCGACAAATGGTTCTTCAGCGGATTGGCATACATTTCCAACAATTTGGTACGGAGAAACGTTTCGTCTTTTTGCGGCAAATCGATTCTATCGAGTTGACGTCGGATGTATTCGCCGAAAAAAGCCTTGTCTTTCGCACTGTAGGCATTCGCGAACCGGTTACCGCCCGTAAGCCAGTCGTACGCCACGTAATTACCCGGGTAAAACCGGTAATGCAGGAAAATTTCCCGGTCGATTACCGAAGCCACCGTGTTGATAAGTGTAGCTTTATCCAGCTCCTTATCCATCCCGGCCAGCATCTGGTTGATAGGACGTCCCAGTGTAAAGTGCACCCGCCCGTGGTTGCCCAGGATACCCGTTTCCATACTCAGCAAATCGTCATGCGGCGACTTGACGAAATCCGGGTTATCGCGTTTCATCTGGAACTCTTTCGCTTTGAGGTAATCGCACGGGTCGTACTCGTACGTAATGGATACAGGTGCGATGTTCATTTCCATGATATTCGTCAGGAAATCCTTATCGCCCGAGATATTCAGCATCTTCAGCACGCTGGCCTGCGTGCGGTCGTCCGAGTCTTTGGCGCGGCCTTCCCGTTGGGCGATCCATACCGACTCTTTCGTTTCGCGAATCGTATGGCGCAGGTAAGCCGAAAGCGTAGCCGACGCTTCGAGCATCTGCCGCCCGGTAAGCCCCCGTTTCACGATAACACTGTTATTGAGGCGCACCAGCGTTTCTATCCACGGACGAATCAGCAGGTTATCGCCGATAGCGACCTGCGTCATTCCGTACCCCACCTGGTAAAGCATCAGGTTGAGGAAAGAAGCGTCGAGCACGATGTCGCGGTGGTTCGAGATAAAGGTATAGCTTTCGCCGGGGGTAAGCCGGCTGCGGCCGGAAATATCCAGCGAAAAGGTACTCTTGTTGGCGATGGCCGTAACCGCCATCCGGGCCACCATCGACTTGAATGCCGCTTTGGTATCGAACGAGCGCATCAACTGTACGAACTCTTCCCAATCGATATCGGGCATCACATACTGCAACGCATGCTTGAATTCCGGATTAACGACCAGGCTTTCGACCGCATCCTTCACTTCATGATCGTTAAGAGGACGAATCTCGTCAAATTTAGTGGAAACTATCTCCGTATCCATAAGTATATCTTTTAAATTGAAAAGCGTGTTTTTCAATTGTTAATTTCATTTTCGATGATGTCGTTCATCACCTCTTTTATATCCAGCCCGGCAGCCCGTACCTGCTGCGGAATAAAACTGGTAGCCGTCATTCCCGGCGTGGTGTTTACCTCGAGCATATACGGTTCGCCGTCCGCATCGATGATATAATCCGTCCGGATAATGCCTTTGGCGCCCAGTATATCGTAAATCCGCAAGGTAAGCGACTGTATTTTTTCAGTGAGCTCGGCAGATATACGGGCCGGGGTAATTTCGCTTACCTGGCCGTTGTACTTGGCATCGTAATCGAAAAACTCGTTTTCGGTAACCACCTCCGTCGGCGGGAACACCACCGATTTGCCTTTCACCTTATAACAACCGCAGGTTACTTCGGTACCGGCCAGGAAACGTTCTATCAACACATCGCTCCCTTCGCCGAACGCTTTTTCGAGCGCTTCGCCGAGTTGCGACGCTTCTTTTACTTTCGTTACCCCGAAACTCGAACCGTCGGCATTCGGCTTTACGAACAACGGCAACCCCAGGCGCGATACCACGTCGGCCGCCGCTACCCGTTCGCCCCGGCGCACGTACATCGAATCGGCCACCCGCACCCCGAACCCTTTCAGGTAGTTCTTACATACGTTCTTATCGAATGTAAGGGCAGCCGCGAGCACGTTGCAGCACGAATAAGGAAGCCCGATCATTTCGAAATAGCCCTGTAACAACCCGTTTTCGCCCGGCGTGCCGTGAATGGTGATGTAAGCGAAATCGAAACGGACCTTTTTTCCTTCCTTGCAAAAACTGAAATCGTTCTTATCGATCGGCGCCTTTCCGCCGTTTCCGAGCTGCACCGACCAGTCGCCTTTTTTTACAATCGCAATATATACATTATATTTATCATTATCAATAAAAGAACGGATTCCTTCCGCGCTTTTCAGCGAAACCACGATTTCGGAAGAATCTCCTCCGGCCACGATGGCAATATTCTTTTTCATTTCTACCTGTCTTATTTTTCGATTGATTATACTTGGATTCCTTCTATGCGTTTTCCCGCAGGGTTTTGGCGTACACCCGCCACTTTTCCACCAACGCAGCCATGTCTTCGGGCAGCTCCGAAGTAAAGAAAAGCTCCTCGCCCGTACGCGGGTGCACGAAACCGAGCGTGCGGGCATGCAACGCCTGGCGCGGACAAAGCGCAAAACAGTTTTGTACGAATTGTTTGTATTTGCTGAAGGTGGTGCCTTTCAGGATGTCGTTTCCGCCATAGCGGGCATCGTTGAAAAGGGTATGGCCGATGTGTTTCATGTGTACCCGTATCTGATGCGTGCGGCCTGTTTCGAGGCGGCATTCCACGAGCGTTACATAGCCGAAGCGCTCTACTACGGAGTAATGGGTTACAGCCGGCTTTCCGTGTTCGCCGTCGGGAAAAACAGCCATTTGCATGCGGTCACGCAAGTCGCGGCCTATATTTCCTTCGATGCGTCCTTCGTCGTCGCGCACATGGCCCCACACCAGCGCCAGGTAGCGGCGTTTGGTGGTTTTATGGAAAAATTGCAGGCTCAGGTGCGCTTTCGCTTCGGGATTCTTGGCGACGACCAATAAACCCGAGGTATCTTTGTCGATGCGGTGTACCAGGCCGAGGCGCGGGTCGGAAGGGTCGTACGACGGGTCGTCTTTCAGGTAATAAGCCAGGGCATTTACCAGCGTGCCGGTATAATTGCCGTGACCCGGATGCACTACCAACCCGGCCGGCTTGTTCACCACCAGCAAGTCGCGGTCTTCGTATACTACGGTAAGGGGAATGTTTTCAGGGATAATCTCCAGGTCGCGCGGAGGGCGCGCCATCATCAGGGTAATCACATCCAACGGCTTTACCCGGTAATTCGATTTTACGGGGATTCCGTTTACCTGGATGGCTCCCGCTTCGGCCGCCAGTTGAATGCGGTTGCGAGTGGTATTCACCAACCGGTCAGTCAGGAACTTATCGATTCGCAGCAATGACTGGCCTTTGTCGGCCACCACCCGGAAATGTTCGTAAAGTGGAGGCTCTTCTTCGCCGGAACCGAGCAGGTCGTCGTCGGTTCGTTCGTCGTCCATGTCTTCCAGAAACTCGTCCATAGCTAAAACCAGTCGTCCATACTTTCTTCGATCACTTCTTCGGTTTCCAGCGAATCGGCGGCTGTTCCGGCCGCATCCTCGTTACCGCTGCTCACCTGCAATTGGAGGGGAGCCGACAAAGGTACATGCTCGCCGGGCATCAACGTCCGTCCGTCGGTTTGTACGCCCAAGGCCAGGTCTTTGTATTCGCCGGAACGGTAAACGATTTCGATGGAGGTAAATCCGGCCGCCTTCAGCAGCGCATATGCCTGCCTGAACGAAAGGTCTTCCACTTCGGGCAGCGCGGCCATTTGCGAAGTCAGGGCATTGACCGTAATAAAAATAATCCGGCCTTCTTTTACTTTCGAACCCGCCGAAGGCACCAACTCTACAATCGAGCCAGGCGATACGTCTTTCGAAAATACCGAGTCGATCACATTGTAGCGCAAGCCGTTGCTTTCGAAAAAAGGAACCGCCTTTTCCACCGTAAGCCCCTTTACATCGGGCACTACGACGGCCTGGTTATGACGGGTATAATGGTCGAGCCAGCTCAGTACGCCGATAACGACGGCAATGGTAATCACCACCGCCAGCAACAAATTGATAACGACGGGATGTTTGATGAATTTAGTCAACCTACTCATTTATCGTTGTTTTTAATCCGTTACCTGCCTTACTGAAAAACAGGGAGCCGGATAAAGCGGTTCAAAGATAGGGAAAAAATAACATATAGCAGCGGCAAAAAGAAGCGGCACAGGCTAAAACAAGAAAAGTAAAAGCTTTTTACAAAGCCTTTACTTTTCTTATATCCTGCTATCGGGAACGTACCGGAGGTACTTATCCGTTGTATTCGTCGGAAACGGTTAATTTAGCGCGGCCTTTGGCACGACGGCTGGCTAATACTCTGCGACCGTTGGCGGTTGCCATTCTGGAACGGAACCCGTGTTTGTTTTTTCTTTTCCGGTTGGAAGGTTGGAATGTTCTTTTCATTGCTATCTCGTATTTATTTATTATTTCTTCTTCTGCTACATACCGATTCGGGCTGCAAAGATAGAGGCTTTTTTTTAATAAACAAAGGGTTGAAGGTTTTTTTGAGAGATTTATCCGGGGCGTTCCGGATACCGCTCCGCTTCCGGATTTGGCTGCTAACAATCTATTCGGTATATTTGTTATTACTAAGAACCTGGTTGAATTTTCTTTCCATACATCCTTAAAACAGGAAGATGCAAAATC
This sequence comes from Parabacteroides sp., assembly GCA_048468815.1. Lineage (GTDB taxonomy): Bacteria > Bacteroidota > Bacteroidia > Bacteroidales > Tannerellaceae > Parabacteroides_B. The sequence goes on along the minus strand of DBGBSM010000085.1, from coordinate 264 downwards.
CAATCAGGCTACGGATAACTTAAAGGTAAATACGATGAAAACAAGAAACTTCTTCCTTACGCTTTTGATAATGACGAGTATGCATATAGCGGCCTCTCCTGCGATGCCCGGGTGGCTGAAACAGGCCGTGTTCTACCAGATTTACCCTCCTTCGTTCCAGGACAGCGACGGCGACGGCATCGGCGACATCCGGGGCATTATCTCCCGGCTGGATTATATTCGGTCGCTGGGAGCGAATACCATTTGGCTCAACCCGTTGTTCAG
>DBGBSM010000084.1:0-3449 GCA_048468815.1 Parabacteroides sp. | reverse complement strand
TGATATGATTTTTTAAAACCCATAAAAGTTTTATACAATGATTAAAGTAGGTATTAACGGTTTCGGCCGTATCGGACGTTTGGTTTTCCGTGCTGCTCAGAGCAGAAACGACATTCAGGTAGTTGGTATCAACGACTTGATCGATGTAGAATACATGGCTTACATGTTGAAATACGACACGATGCACGGTCGGTTCGACGGTACGATCGAAATTAAAGACGGTAAGCTCGTTGTGAACGGGAACCCCATCCGTGTAACTGCCGAAAAGAACCCGGCCGACCTGAAATGGAACGAAGTCGGTGCAGAATACGTTGTTGAATCTACCGGCCTTTTCTTAACGAAAGAAAAAGCCCAGGGTCACATCGACGCAGGTGCCAAGTACGTAGTTATGTCGGCTCCTTCGAAAGACGATACCCCTATGTTCGTTTGCGGCGTTAACTTAGATCAATATAAAGGACAGCAATTCGTATCGAACGCTTCGTGTACTACCAACTGCTTGGCTCCTATCGCTAAGGTGTTGAACGACAAATTCGGTATCACGGAAGGTTTGATGACTACCGTTCACTCTACTACGGCTACCCAGAAAACGGTAGACGGCCCGTCTGCAAAAGACTGGAGAGGCGGTCGCGCTGCTTCCGGCAATATCATTCCTTCGTCTACGGGTGCCGCTAAGGCCGTAGGTAAAGTAATTCCTGCCTTGAACGGTAAACTTACCGGTATGTCGATGCGCGTTCCTACTTTGGACGTTTCGGTTGTAGACTTGACTTGTAACCTGGCCAAACCGGCTTCTTACGATGAAATCTGCGCTGCCATGAAGGAAGCATCGGAAGGCGAATTGAAAGGCGTTCTGGGTTACACCGAAGACGCAGTGGTATCGAGCGACTTCTTAGGCGACGCCCGTACTTCTATCTTCGACGCCAAAGCTGGTATCCAGTTGACTCCGACTTTCGTGAAAGTCGTTTCCTGGTACGACAACGAATGGGGATATTCCAACAAAGTATTGGATTTGGTAGCTTACATGGCTTCTGTAAATAAATAAGCATTTATTTCCATCCATATATAAAGCCGCATCTTTACCGGATGCGGCTTTTTTTGTATTTTTGCTTTTGCTATGGAGAAACATCAGCTTATCACCTTGTTGGGGCCTACCGCTTCGGGCAAAACCGCATTGGCGGCGGCATTGGCCGGCAGCTTAGGGTCGGAAATCATCAGCGCCGATTCCCGGCAGATTTACCGCGGAATGAATCTGGGTACGGGCAAAGACCTCGACGAGTATACGTATAACGGCTGCCCGGTACCGTATCACCTCATCGACATTTGCGAGCCGGGATATAAATACAATGTGTTCGAGTATCAGCACGATTTCTACCGGGCGTATACCGATGTTTGTTCGCGCGGCAAACTTCCCGTATTGTGCGGGGGAACGGGCATGTACATCGAATCGGTGTTGAAAGGCTATAAATTGCTGGCCGTACCCGAGAATCCGGAATTGCGGGAGCGATTGAAAGATAAATCGCTCGAAGAGCTCGAAGCGTTGTTGGCTACTTACAAAACCTTGCATAACAAAACGGATGTGGATACGCCCAAGCGGGCTATCCGGGCCATCGAGATAGAAGAATACTACCGTGAGCAGGCGCCGCAAGTCAATGAGTACGAGCCGTTGAACAGCCTGATTATCGGAATCGACGTAGACCGGGAGCTCCGGCGCGCCCGCATATCGCACCGGCTCCGGCAGCGCCTCGACGACGGAATGGTGGAGGAAGTGCGCGGGTTGCTCGATTCGGGTATCCGCCCCGACGATTTGATTTATTACGGGCTGGAGTATAAGTTCCTCACGTTATACCTGACGGGTGAACTCACTTACGAAGAAATGGTTTCCCGGCTGGAGGTGGCTATCCACCAGTTCGCGAAACGCCAGATGACGTGGTTCCGGGGCATGGAGCGGCGCGGATTCGTTATACACTGGCTCGACGGAACGTTGCCCTTGGAAGAAAAACTGAAGCGAATAACCGATTTATTAATCAGATAAACGAATGGATATGAATAAAACAGTGCGCGACTTGGTTGCAAACGAGCGGAATAATTTCTTTTTAATGGCCGGCCCTTGCGTAATCGAGGGGGAGGACATGGCGTTGCGGATTGCCGAACGAATCGTTTCGGTTACCGACCGGTTGCACATCCCGTATATTTTTAAAGGCTCGTACCGCAAGGCGAATCGTTCGCGCCTGGACTCGTTTACCGGGATAGGCGACGAAAAAGCGCTCCGGATTTTACGTAAGGTGGGCGAAACGTTCGGTATTCCCACCGTAACGGACATTCACGAAACGGCCGAGGCTGCGCTGGCTGCCGGCTATGTGGATGTGTTGCAGATTCCCGCCTTTTTATGCCGGCAAACCGATTTGCTGGTAGCTGCCGCCCGGACAGGAAAGGTGGTGAACATCAAGAAGGGGCAGTTTCTTTCGCCGGAAGCGATGCAGTTTGCCGCACAGAAAGTGGTGGATGCGGGCAACGAAAACGTGATGCTCACCGAGCGCGGCACCACCTTCGGCTATACCGACCTGATTGTGGATTACCGGGGTATTCCCGAAATGCAGCGGTTCGGTTTCCCGGTAGTGATGGATGTAACCCATTCGTTGCAGCAACCCAACCAGGCTTCGGGCGTAACGGGCGGCATGCCGCAGTTAATCGAAACGGTTGCCCGGGCTGCGGTAGCCGTGGGTGCCGACGGCCTGTTCATCGAAACGCATCCGGAACCTTCCGTAGCTAAATCGGACGGCGCGAACATGCTGCGGCTCGACTTGCTCGAAGGGTTGCTTACCCGGCTGGTACGGATACGCCAGGCGATTATAGCGGAGTAGGAGGCAACCCCTCTTACCCCATCTTACTGATTTTCCTCAGCTTTTCTTCGTCTATCAGTTTGATTTTTCTTCCGTCCATGGCGATAATCCGCTCGGATGCGAAGTTGGAAAGGGTGCGGATGGCGTTCGAGGTAGTCATGTTCGACAGGTTGGCCAGGTCTTCGCGCGCCAGGTAGATGCTCAGGGTAGCGCCGTCTTCTTCCAGGCCGTAGCTGTCTTTCAGGAAAAGAAGGGATTCGGCCAGGCGGCCGCGGATATGCTTCTGGGTGAGGTTTACCGTCCGTTCGTCGGCGATTCCGAGGTCTACCGACAGTTGGCGGATAAAGAACATAGCCAGGTTCGTGTTTCCTTTCAGCAAATCGGTTACGATATCCATCGGAATCATGCATACGCACGAAGCCTCGAATGCCGATGCGTTGGTAAGGTAATCCTCCTGGGCGAAGTAAGCGCGGTAACCGAAGTACTGCACCGGCTTGATCATCCGGATCATCTGGCTTCGACCGCCGACTCCCGCCTTGTAGATTTTTACTTTTCCCTTTAGCAGGCACATCATTTCCCTGGGTTCGTCACCTTCGCAATAAATCAATTCGT
>DBGBSM010000083.1:0-4566 GCA_048468815.1 Parabacteroides sp. | reverse complement strand
GCCTGCTTTCATGTGCCGAGGTGTAACTTATCTTCGGTTCTTATGTGACAAATGTAATAAAAAAAGCTGTCGGAAATATACGACAGCCCAAAAATAAGGCCGTCTTATCTGTATTTTAAGACGGCCTTTATTTTATCGGAGTTACTCCGGATGTTATTCGTCATCCATTGTATTGAAATCCACTACGTTTTTCCGGTTGGCAAAAATCCGTTCGAATTCGTCTTTCGCCCCCACGACCAACTTGTCGAACTCGCGCAAACCGGTACCGGCCGGAATCAGGTGTCCGCAGATCACGTTCTCCTTCATTCCTTCCAAACGGTCTACTTTTCCGTTGATAGCGGCATCATTCAACACTTTGGTGGTTTCCTGGAACGAAGCTGCCGACATAAAGCTGGCGGTTTGCAAAGCGGCACGCGTGATACCTTGCAAAATCTGGTTGGCAGTAGCAGGAACCGCATCGCGTACTTCCACTAACTTCAGGTCGCGCCGTTTCAACATACTGTTCTCGTCTCTCAACTTGCGCGGAGTTACGATCTGACCGGCCATCAAGGTTTGCGAGTCGCCCGGATCCATGACTACTTTCTTACCCCAGATACGGTCGTTCTCTTCCATGATTTCCTGTTTATCCACTACCTGAGTTTCCAGGAAACGGGTATCTCCCGGATCGACCACTTCCACTTTACGCATCATCTGGCGTACAATCACCTCGAAGTGCTTATCGTTGATTTTCACACCTTGCAACCGGTATACGTCCTGCACTTCGTTCACGATATATTCCTGAACAGCCGTGGGCCCTTTGATAGCCAAGATGTCGGAAGGCGTAATCGCCCCGTCCGACAACGGCATACCGGCACGGATGTAGTCGTTTTCCTGAACCAGAATTTGTTTCGACAAGGGAACCATATATTTTTTCACTTCGCCCAGCTTGGAAGTAACCATGATTTCACGGTTTCCTCTCTTCACCTTACCGAAGCTTATTTCACCGTCGATTTCCGAAACAACGGCCGGGTTCGACGGGTTACGGGCTTCGAACAGCTCGGTTACACGCGGCAGACCACCGGTAATATCACCTGCTTTACCTACGGCACGCGGGATTTTTACCAATACCTCGCCGGCTTTAATCCGGTCGCCGTTCTCGATTACCACGTGCGCACCCAACGGCAACGCGTAGTTCTTCAGATAGCCGCCGTTTTCGTCGACGATATGCGCTGACGGAACTTTGGTTTTATCTTTCGACTCGATGATGATCTTTTCCTTCAAACCGGTAGTTTCGTCGCTTTCGAGTTTATACGTCACGTTCTCGATTACGTGCTCGAATTCGATTTTACCGGCCACTTCCGATACGATTACCGCATTGAACGGGTCCCATTCGATAATGGTATCCCCTTTCTTTACCGTATCGCCGCTGTTGAAATACAGCTTGGAACCGTAAGGAATATTGTGAGTAAGCAACACGATCTTCGTATGCGGATCGACGATACGCATTTCTGCCAACCGGCTTACCACTACCTGATATTTTTTACCCGTCTCGTCCGAAGCCTCCACTGCACGGAGTTCGTCGATTTCCAGGATACCGTCGAATTTGGAAACAACACTGTTCTCTGTTGCGATATTCGACGCAATACCACCGACGTGGAACGTACGCAACGTTAACTGCGTACCCGGCTCACCGATAGACTGAGCGGCAATCACACCTACGGCTTCTCCTTTCTGAACCAAACGACCCGTAGCCAGGTTACGTCCGTAACATTTGGCACATACGCCCCGCTTCGACTCGCAAGTCAGTACCGAACGGATTTCCACCCGTTCAATCGGAGATTCCTGTATCTTCTTCGCTGCATCTTCCCGGATTTCTTCGCCGGCTTTCACCAGGATTTCTCCGGTAATCGGATGCTGGATATCATGTACGGATACACGGCCCAGAATGCGTTCGTACAAGGAAGCGACCACTTCTTCGTTGTTCTTCAACTCCGTACAAACCAATCCGCGCAAAGTTCCGCAATCCTCTTCCGTAATAATCACATCGTGCGACACGTCTACCAGACGACGGGTAAGATACCCTGCATCCGCTGTTTTCAGCGCCGTATCGGCCAACCCTTTACGCGCACCGTGAGTAGAGATGAAGTACTCCAATACCGACAACCCTTCTTTAAAGTTCGCCAGAATCGGGTTTTCGATAATCTGTCCGCCCTCAGCACCGCTCTTTTGCGGTTTCGCCATCAAGCCACGCATACCCGACAACTGCCGGATCTGTTCTTTCGAACCACGGGCACCAGAATCCAACATCATGTATACGGAGTTGAATCCCTGGTTATCGGACGAAAGCTGTTTCATCAAAATATTCGACAGCTTGCTGTTTACATGCGTCCAGGTATCGATAATCTGGTTATACCGTTCGTTATAGGTGATGAAACCCATACTGTAATTAGCCAGAATCTGTTCTACTTCCTCATATCCTTCTTTTACCAACGCATCCTTTTCAGGCGGGATGATCACATCGGCCAGGTTGAACGAGAGTCCGCCCTTAAACGCCATATAATACCCCAAGTCCTTGATATCGTCGAGGAACTGCGCCGTACGAGCCACTCCGCATGTTTTGATTACACGGCTGATAATCTCACGAAGCGATTTCTTACCCAACACTTCGTTGATGTATCCTACTTCTTCCGGCACATAATCGTTCACCATCACACGTCCTACCGATGTTTCGCGGATTACCCGTACCGGATTGCCGTTTTCGTCCACATCGTCTACGTATACTTTTATAGGGGCATGAATATCCACCTTCCCTTCGTTATACGCAATAATCGCTTCTTCCCGACCATAGAATATCAGGCCGTCGCCTTTTGCTCCCGGCCGCAGTTTGGTAATGTAATACAACCCGAGCACCATATCCTGCGAAGGTACGGTAATCGGCGCGCCGTTTGCCGGGTTTAAAATATTGTGGGAAGCCAACATCAGCATTTGAGCCTCCAGAATCGCTTCGTTACCGAGCGGCAAGTGTACAGCCATCTGGTCACCGTCGAAGTCGGCATTGAAAGCCGTACAAGCCAACGGATGCAACTGGATTGCCTTTCCTTCGATCAACTTCGGCTGGAAAGCCTGGATACCCAACCGGTGCAATGTCGGTGCACGGTTCAGCAATACAGGATGTCCTTTCATTACATATTCCAGGATATCCCAAACGACCGGTTCTTTCCGGTCGACTATTTTTTTAGCCGACTTAACCGTTTTTACGATACCGCGTTCTATCAGCTTCCGGATAACGAAAGGCTTATATAACTCGGCCGCCATATTTTTAGGCAAACCGCATTCGTGCATTTTCAACTCAGGACCTACCACGATAACCGAACGAGCCGAATAATCGACACGTTTACCCAGCAAGTTCTGACGGAAACGACCTTGTTTTCCTTTCAAACTGTCGGAAAGCGATTTCAACGGACGATTAGCATCCGTTTTAACGGCACTCGATTTACGGGAATTATCGAACAACGAATCGACAGCTTCCTGTAACATTCGCTTTTCATTCCGTAAAATCACTTCGGGCGCCTTGATATCGATAAGCCGTTTCAACCGGTTATTCCGGATAATTACCCGGCGATACAAATCGTTCAAATCGGAAGTGGCGAACCGGCCTCCGTCTAACGGCACCAACGGACGCAACTCGGGAGGAATTACCGGAACAACCTTTACAATCATCCATTCCGGTTTATTCCGGCCTTTGGAGGCACGGAACGATTCAACCACCTGTAACCGTTTCAACGCTTCGTTTTTCCGTTGCTGCGAACTGTCGGTACTGGCCCGGTGACGCAACTCGTACGAAAGCTTATCCAAATCCAGGCGAGCCAACATATCGTATACGGCTTCCGCTCCGATTTTGGCAATGAATTTATTCGGATCAGTATCTTCCAGCAACTGATTTTCCTTAGGCAGATTATCCAATATCTGGAGATATTCTTCTTCCGAAAGCAAATCGTATTCGGCTACCGTGTCTACTACACCCGGCTGAATTACGACATAGCGTTCATAATAAATAATCGAATCCAATTTCTTGGTAGGGATGCCTAATAAATAACCGATTTTATTAGGCAAGGAACGGAAGTACCAGATATGAGCCACCGGAACTACCAGGTGAATATGCCCCATCCGTTCGCGGCGCACTTTCTTTTCCGTAACTTCCACACCACAACGATCGCACACGATTCCCTTATAACGGATACGCTTGTATTTTCCGCAATGACATTCGTAGTCCTTTACCGGACCGAAAATGCGTTCGCAAAACAAGCCGTCGCGTTCGGGTTTATACGTACGGTAGTTGATGGTTTCCGGTTTGAGCACTTCACCGCTGGAGTTTTCGAGAATCTCTTCAGGCGAAGCCAGACCGATCGTAATTTTTGAAAAGTTACTCTTTATCTTATTTTCTTTTCTAAACGCCATATTATTTATTTATAAAGAGTTATCAATGGATAAAGCAGACAGGAAAACCCTGTCCGCTTCGAATATTATTGAATTAATCCAACGTAAAGCTCAGGCAAAGCCCTCTCAGCTCGTGTAACAATACGTTCA
>DBGBSM010000082.1:0-7601 GCA_048468815.1 Parabacteroides sp. | reverse complement strand
GACTAAAAAAGAAGACCGTACCGGTACAGGCACCCTCAGCGTATTCGGGCATCAAATGCGCTTCCGGATGGAAGACGGGTTTCCGCTTCTCACCACCAAGAAGCTGCATTTGAAATCGATTATATACGAACTGTTATGGTTCCTGAAAGGGGATACCAACATCGCTTACCTCCAGGAACACGGAGTACGTATCTGGAACGAATGGGCGGATGCCGACGGCGACCTGGGCCATATTTACGGGTATCAATGGCGCTCGTGGCCCGATTACGAAGGTGGTTCGATCGACCAGATACGAGAAGCGGTGGAAACGATTGAGCACAATCCCGACTCCCGCCGCATTATCGTAAGTTCGTGGAACGTGGCCGACCTTAAAAATATGAATCTCCCCCCTTGCCATACGCTTTTCCAATTTTATGTGGCCGACGGAAAGCTGAGCCTGCAATTATACCAGCGCAGCGCCGACATATTCCTGGGCGTTCCGTTCAACATCGCCTCGTACGCTTTGTTATTAAAGATGATGGCGCAGGTTACGGGGCTCGAAGCCGGCGATTTTATCCATACGTTGGGCGACGCCCATATTTACTGTAATCACATCGAACAGGTAAAGTTACAACTTACACGCTCGCCCCGGCCGTTACCGGTTATGCAAATCAATCCGGAAGTAAAAGACATCTTCGGATTCCGTTTCGAGGATTTCACGTTAACCGGATACGAGCCGTATCCGCATATTAAAGGAGAGGTGGCGGTATAACCGCTTCCCGTATCACGACAGAACTTTATAAAACGATATGCTATGAGTACAATTTCAATTATCGCTGCCATTTCGGACAACAACGCAATCGGAAAACAGCAACAGATGTTGTGGCACATGCCGTTCGATATGAAACGATTCAAAGACCTTACCACGGGACATGCCGTGATTATGGGCCGGAAAACATTCGAATCGTTACCGCACGGGGCGCTTCCCAACCGGAAAAACGTGGTGCTCACCACGCTGCCCGAAGCCGTTTTCCTCGATTCGTTCGCCTGCGAATCATTGCACGACGCCATCAATCTTTGCGAGAAGGAAGACGAAGTATATATGATAGGCGGCGCCATGATATACCAGCAGGCATTAAAAATAGCCGACAAAATGTATATCACGCAGGTACATCATGTATTCGAGGATGCCGACACGTTCTTTCCGGAAGTGGATTACAGCCAGTGGGAAGAGATAGAACGCCAGGATTTTCCGGCCGACGAAAAACATGCTTATCCGTATACGTTCCTTACGTACGTGCGGAAATCGCCGGAGTCGAAAACGGCTATCGGCACACAGAACGTTTGATTCCGGAGCGTACACTCAACCGAATCCCGTTCCGGCAAAAAGGAACGGCCCGCAACCCAGTAACGAAGATACGTTGCGCCCCGGGCAAAAACAAGCGAACTCGCTTATGCTCGGAGCCGGCATTATCTTCGTTTTATTTTTTGAAACGAGGGAACGAACCGGCGTAACACAGAAACCCGTTATCCGAACATTTTATCGGAACAGGCAGTCCGAACCGAAACAAAAGTTTCCGTAGCATGAAACAACTGTTTCACCAGCATGAAACAAAAGTTTCTTGCTTATGAAACAAAAGTTTCACCCGGAAAGCCATACCGCGTACAAGCATGCATCCGGTAAAAACAAGCTTGTGTGTCCGAATAAACCCACCGGGCGGCACAAAAAATCGAAAAGCCCTTTACAGGAGCATAAAGTCGGCACGGTAAATCCTAAATAATATAAAAATAAAGCCTTCCTGTTCAACTTTTTCTTTACATTCGGTATCTTAATATACAGATAGCGTTAGTATGAATTAAAACGATACGGATATGAATGTAAAGAAGATAGTTTGGATGGCCGTTATTTTATGCGGTCTTTTCGCTTATAAAAGGGCTAAAGCGGACCATACCGATACGCCTGCCTCCATCAAGAACCTGATTTCGCGGATGAAAAGCGAAATGGATAAGAACACCGATTCGTTTCCGGCTCTTATCCGCGAAACGGAAGAGGCTGCCCGAATGACCGGCAATCCGGCTTCGAGTGCCATCCTGCATTCCATGGCGGCGCAGATGTACGCCGCGTATTATAATGCCAACCGGTGGAAAATCGACCGGCGCACCCCGCTTTCGGGCTATATTCCGGCCGATATGGAAGTTTGGACCCGCAATATCTTTACCGATACCATCGAAGCGCACGTAAAAGCATCGCTGGCCGACGCCCCGGTGCTGCAACAAACCCAAGCTGCCGCCTACTCGGCGATACTGGAACCGGGAAAAAGCTCGCCGGAGTTGCGCCCCACCTTGTTCGACTTCCTTTCTTACCGGGGTATATCCATACTGGAAGGAATAAACGCCCCCCGGGACGAAGTGGATGCGATTTACCGTAACCTGATTGCGTTCCGGGAAAAAGCGGGTAACCCGAAAGCCCTGTTACTGGCCGAATTGGATTATTTGCAATACCGGTTCGGTTCGAAACGTACGCAGGAAAGCGATACCCGCTACCTGCACGCGCTCGACAGCCTGCAACAACGATACGCCTCCGACGACTTCAGTGTGGAAATAGCCGCCGCGCGCATCGATGCGTATACTTCGATGATTTCGGGCAAACAGTCGAGAGATTCCATCGACGGAATCATTTACCGGCTGGCACAGGAAACGCTTCGGAAATATCCCCGTTACAACCGGATAGGCATCATCGAAAGCCGGCTGGCCCGGTTAACCAATCCGTCGCTCTCCTCGCAAAGCGCATCGATAGCCTATCCAGGCAAAGGGTTGCTCCTCAAGCTCACCTATAAAAACATCTCCTCCGTTACCGTAACCGTATACAAAAGCCGCCTGTCGCCCGATAATTACGCCAATGCCGGCTCGCTATACAATAAAAAAGACACGATGCTGGGTGAAAAGATAAACCGATACGTTTTCCGGCTCGACGTGCCGGAGCCTTATACTACGCAAGATACCACCGTTACCTTGCCGCTCGACCGGCTCGGCGCCTATATCTATGTGATTTCCACGGGAGGGAAAACCGACCCGGTGCGGCAAATCGTTTCCGTTTCGCGGTTGTTCGCCGTTACCCGGACAACCGGCCCGGGCACGAGCGACATCCTGGTTACCGATTACGAAAGCGGGCAACCCGTACAGAATGCCGAAGTGATTCTGTATACCGCTGCCGACCTCGATAGAAACCAGACCCAGACACTCCGCACCGATAAAAACGGTATCGCGGCGGTAAAAAGCTCCGACAACCGGATAAAAGCGTTCCGTATTACCGACGGGCAAGACCGCTTTACCTACGCTTCGCCCCTTGCCGGAGGCTGGTGGGGAAACGAAAGTACGAACACCGAACAGGCGCAACTGGCGCTTTTCACCGACCGGAGCATTTACCGGCCGGGACAAACCGTTTTTTTCAAGGGAATCGCCTATTCGGGCGATCCGGACAATCCGCATGTACTTCCCGGCAAATCTTATACGGTTGTGTTGCGCGACGCCAATAACCAGGAGGTAGCCAAACAAACTTTCACTACCGGCGATTACGGTTCGTTTAACGGCCGGTTCACCCTGCCGCAGGAAACCCTGAACGGTTACTTTTCGATTACCGCCGGCGATGCGGGAACCGTGTCGTTCCAGGTAGCGGAATACAAACGGCCTTCGTTCGCCGTAGAGTTCCTTCCGCTGAAAGAAGAAGTCCGTTTCGGCGAGAACGTCTATCTCCACGGTACGGTACGCACCTTTTCGGGCGCGAACCTGGCCGGCTCTACGGTTAATTACCGCATCGTACGGCGCCCGTTATGGCCTCGCTTCGGCCTGTATGCCGGGCAAACCCAGGTAGCGGAAGGAAATACCACCGTAGGAAGCGACGGAACGTTTACCCTCTCTTTCCGGCCGGAACCGGAAAACGGGGAACCGGACAGCCCGAATCTGTTTTACCGGTACGAAGTGATTGCCCGGGCAACGAACAGTGCAGGCGAAACGCAGGAAGGGAATTTCTTCTTTTCCGTAGGAAACAGAAGCCTTATCTTGTCGAGCGATATTTCAGACAAGTTCGATAAAACCGGTACGAAGCCCCTTATCATCCGGGCTACCAACCTGAACAACCAGGAAGCGACCGTACAAGGCTCTTACACCCTTTCGCTGCTACAGGATGCGAAAGAATGGGCCACGGAGGTAAACGCAGCCGAGTTGCCGGTTGTAAAAAAAGTATACGAAGGGCGCTTCACTTCGGGGCATCCCATTGCCGCCCGTACGTTCGCCTCGCTCCCCTCGGGCCGCTACCGGCTGACGCTGGAGGCCCGGGATGCACAGAACCGGCCGGTAACCGCATCGGAAGAGTTCGTTTTGTACAGCCCGTCCGACCGGGAACCGCCTATCCGGACGCATACCTGGCTCTTACCTGTAAAAACAGAGGTGCTTCCGGGCGAAACAGCCGAAATCGTTTTCGGCACTTCCGATACCGACGCTTCTGTTCTATACGAGATACTGGCCGACGGGCAAGTGCTCGACCGGCAAATCGTACGGTTGAACAACGCGAACAAAACGTTCCGGATTCCTTTCACCTCTGCTTTCGGAAACGGGGTAGACGTGTCTTTCACGCTCATCCGCAACGGCAAGGTATATAACGAACAAGTAAGCCTGCTCAAGAAATTCCCCGACCGGCAGCTCACCATCCGGCCGGAAACGTTCCGCGACCGGTTACGTCCGGGCGAGCGGGAAACCTGGAGCTTCCGCATAACCGATGCCGACTTGGTTCCGGTAGCTGCCGAAATGCTGGCCACCCTGTATGATGCCGCACTCGACCAGCTCGCGCCGCATGCCTGGTACTTCAACCCGATTCGCTTGTTCACTCCCCGGAAATATTATTTTTCGGCAGGACAAGCTTTCGAAAGCGAAAGCGGGTACGCCTCGGGGCGCATACCGTCGTTCTCCATTCCGGAATACCGGTACGACCAGCTGAACTGGCAAGGGATACTGCCGATGTTATATAGCCGGAACTCCTACGGCCCCTACCTGATGTTATCGGCCCGGGCAGCCACCAAAACAGCGGCGGATACGCAGGTGGAATCGGCCACGGCCGACATCGTAGCCGAAGAAGAAGTGGCAGCCGGCGCTCCGCAACAAGCCTCCGAAGAGACGATGGCTCCCGTACAGTTACGGCAGAATTTCGACGAAACCGCCTTCTTTTATCCCGACTTGACTACCGACGCCCAGGGGAACGTACGAATCGAGTTTACGCTTCCGGAGAGCAACACCACGTGGAAATTCCTGTCGGTGGCCTATACGAAAGACCTCGAGCACGGTTCTCTTACGAAAGAAGTGGTTTCGCAAAAGGAACTGATGGTGCTTCCCAACCTGCCGCGCTTCCTGCGCCGGGGCGATGTAACCACGATTTCCACCCAGGTAATCAATCTGTCGGATAAAACGCTGAGCGGCCGGGTACGGCTGGAACTGTTCGATCCGGCTAACGACCGGCCGATAGGGAACGTTACCGCTAACGAACAATCGTTCAGCGTTCCGGCACAAGGAACAACCGAAGCATCGTGGAGCTTCGCCGTACCGGAAGGCATCGACCTGATAGGTTGCCGCATTATCGCCGAAACGCCGGAAGCCAGCGACGGCGAACAACACCTGTTGCCTGTGCTGCCCGACGAAGTGGCGGTAACCGAAAGCAAGCCGTTCGTTATTCCGGGCGCCGGCGATAAAACCATCCGGACCGGCTGGACTTCCAGCCCCTCCATGCAGGTATTCGGCATGACGCTGGAAGTGGCCGGCAATCCGGCCTGGTACGCCATACAGGCATTGCCGTCGGTTACACTTCCGCAAAACGAAGATGCCGTTTCGTGGTTCGCCGCGTATTACACCAATACGTTGGCCACTTACATCGCCCGGTCGTATCCGAAGGTGCAGGCCATGATACGGCAATGGGAAAAACAGGGCGGCGATAGCGAAACGTTGTATTCGGCCTTACAGAAAAACCAGCAATTGAAATCCGTCTTGCTGCAAGAAACGCCGTGGGTACTGGCGGCCAAGAACGAAACGGAGCAAAAGCAGCAGCTATCGCTGTTGTTCAACATCAACCACGCCGAAAATCTGCAACGGCAGGCCTTGGATAAATTAACGGCTCTACAGGCCGGCGAAGGCGGCTGGAGCTGGTACAAAGGCATGCCGGCGAGCTCCGCCATCACCTTATATATATTGAAAGGGATGTCGCAGCTTACGCACCTGGGTGCCGTGGAATTCGGCGAGCCGGAAAAGCAAATGCAAATCCGGGCGCTCGACTTCCTGGATAAGCATATAGCGGAAAGATATACGACCCAAGTAGCTGCCGGATGGAAAAACAAGCCTACCCGCTGGCTTACGCCCGAAATTACCGAATACCTGTTCGTACGGAGCGGGTACCGCGATATTCCGGAATACGGCGATGCCCGCGAGGCTATCCGTTTCTATACCGGACTGGCGGAAAAAGAATGGAAAGACCAGTCGCTGTACGGCAAAGCGCTGCTCGCGCAGCTCCTGTTCCGTAACGGACAGAAGCAAACCGCCGGCGACATTCTCGCCTCTTTACGTAAAGTGGCTACTTCGACTGAAACGATGGGTATGTACTGGGCCAACAACTGGCAAACCGAAGATTTCTTTGTGTCGCCGGTAAGCGTACACTGCCAGTTGATGGATGCATTCGACGAAATAGCGCCCGACCGGCAAGAGCTCGACCGGATGAAACAATGGTTGTTGATGCAAAAGCAAACCCAGCGCTGGGAATCGGTTCCGGCTACGGTGAACGCGATTTACGCGTTGCTGAGCACGGGTAGCGACTGGTTCGGCAATACCGGCAACACCGTCGTTACCTGGGGCGGCCACCGGTACGAAACGGCTACGGGCGAAACCGGCACCGGTTACATACAGGAAACCTTGCAGGGAAAAGAAATCACGCCGGCGCTCAATACCGTTTCCATTCAAAAAACGGGCGACGGACCGGCGTGGGGTGCCGTTTACCGGCAGTACTTCGAAAAAGCGGACCGGATAAAAGCGGCTGCCAGCGGCTTAAGCATAGAAAAGAAGCTGTTCGTGACCGTGACCGAGGCGAACGGGCCGGTACTGATTCCGGTAACGCCGGCCAATCCGCTGAAAACAGGGGATAAAGTAACCGTGCGGCTGGTTATCACTGCCGACCGGACTATGGATTATGTACAGCTGAAAGATATGCGCGCCGCTTGCTTCGAACCGGTTCGCCAAACGGCCGGCGTACGCGGACAAGACGGCATCCTGTTTTACGAATCGCCGGAAGACGCTTCGCAGAACTTCTTTTTCAATACGCTGCCCCAGGGCACGTATGTGATGGAATACGCCGTGTATGCAACGCGCCCGGGCGACTATTCGGGAGGTATCGCTACCCTTCAATGCTTGTATGCGCCGGAGTTCGTTGCGCATACGGAGGGCGACCGGGTTACGGTGAAATAAAGATACCCGTTTAACGGGTGAGAGGAAGACAGAAAAAATCCGGATGGTTTCGAACCCCGGCTTTCTATCTTCCTCTTTTTTTCATATTCTCCTTCTTATCTTACCGATTCCATTCCAAATAACTATCT
>DBGBSM010000081.1:0-6515 GCA_048468815.1 Parabacteroides sp. | reverse complement strand
ACCTATAATTTATACCATTTGCTGCGCGAATTGGGGTGTACGGAGATAGACGTGCTGCGGAACGATAAGTTCGGGCTCGGCGACATCGACCGGTACGATAAAATCGTACTTTCGCCGGGGCCGGGCATTCCGTCGGAAGCGGGTTTGTTGCTTCCGGTTATCCGGCAGTATGCGCCGACGAAAAGTATCCTGGGTGTTTGCCTGGGGCATCAGGCGATTGCCGAGAGTTTCGGCGGCACGTTGATTAACCTCACCGATGTGTACCACGGGGTAGCTACCCCGGTCAAGGTGGTGGCCGACGATGTGTTGTTCCGCGGATTACCGCCGGTGTTCGAAGTAGGGCGGTACCACTCGTGGGTAGTGAGCCCGGAAAAGTTGCCTGCGTGCCTCCGGATTACGGCAATCGACGAGGAAGGGGCGATTATGGGGTTGCGGCATACCGAATACGATGTGCGGGGTATCCAGTTCCATCCGGAATCGATTCTGACGCCGAACGGCAAAGACATGGTGGCGAACTGGTTGAAATAAAGGGAGAGCCTCGTTTCTTTTTCGAAAGAAACGAAGCCGCAGGCAGACGCCCCCGCAACGAACGGAAAAGAGATTTTTGATATGTACAGCGTTTCAACTATAAAAAACAGATAACGATGAAACAGATATTATACCGATTGTTCGAGCATCAGTACTTGAACAAGGAGGAAGCGAAAGAGATTTTACTCCATATGGCGAAGGGACGGTACAACGAGTCGCAAATCGCCGCTTTTATTACCGTTTACCTGATGCGGAGCATTTCGGTAGACGAACTGGCCGGCTTCCGCGACGCCTTGCTCGAACTCCGCATGCCCGTAGATTTATCGGAGTATAACCCCATCGACATCGTGGGTACGGGAGGCGATAACAAAAATACGTTCAACATTTCCACCGCCTCGTGCTTCACGCTGGCCGGCGCAGGCTACAACGTAGTGAAGCACGGCAATTACGGAGCCACTTCCATCAGCGGCGCTTCGAACGTGATGGAACAGCACGGGGTGAAATTTACCACGGATATAGCCCGGTTACGCCGCTCGCTGGAGGAAAGCCATATCGCGTACCTGCATGCACCGCTGTTCAACCCGGCCTTGAAAACCGTGGCGCCGGTACGCAAGTCGCTGGCCGTACGCACGTTTTTCAATATGTTGGGCCCGCTGGTAAACCCGGTGATGCCGCCGCGGCAATTGCTGGGAGTATACAACCTGAAATTAGCGCGGCTATACTTTTATATGTACCAGCAAACGGAGGTGGATTTCGCCGTGGTGCACAGCCTGGACGGATACGACGAGATTTCGCTTACTGGCGAGTTCAAAGTAATCAACCGCTCGGGCGAACAGTTGTATACGCCCGAGGAACTGGGTTTCGCCCGCTGCTCGGAAGCCGACCTCGACGGCGGCGATACGGTGGAGCAGGCGGCCCGGATTTTCGATAACGTGATGAAGAACGAAGCCACCGAAGCGCAAAAGAACTGCGTAATCGCCAACTCGGCTTTCGCCATCCAGGCCATCGACAACGACCGGCCTATCGACGAATGCATCGCCATCGCCCGCGACTCGCTCGAAAGCGGCAACGCCTACCGCGTATTGAAAAAGTTTATCGAACTGAACAGCTAACCGGATATATACTGCACTTATGACCATACTGGATAAAATCATCGTACAGAAACGGCTCGAAATAGCCCGGCAACAGGAAGCGGTAAGCCTGGAAAAGCTGCAATCGCTAGAATGCACCGGCCGGCAAACCGTTTCGTTCCGGGAGGCGCTTCTCGCTTCGGATACCGGAATCATTGCCGAGTTCAAACGCAAATCACCCTCGAAGGGATGGATTCATCCCGGCGCCGACCCGGAAACCGTGGTGCCGTTGTACGAGCAGGGCGGCGCCACGGCCTGCTCGGTTCTTACCGACCATCCGTTCTTCGGCGGCAGCTTGGGCGACTTGCACCGCGTGCGTCCGCTGGTGAACCTTCCGTTGTTAAGGAAAGATTTTATTATAGACGCGTACCAGCTTTACCAGGCGAAAGCCGTCGGCGCCGATTTCGTGCTGCTGATTGCTGCCGCCCTGTCGGCTCCCCTCGTGGAAGAGTTCGCCGGTATCGCGCATACGCTCGGGCTGGAGGTTCTGCTGGAAATCCATACGGAGGAAGAGTTGGAATGCCTGTGTCCGGCTGTAGACGTGGTGGGCGTCAACAACCGGAATCTCAAAACGTTCGTAACGGACGTAAACACCTCTTTCGAGTTAGGAGAAAAGATTCCGCCGTCGTTCGTAAAAATATCGGAAAGCGGCATTTCGTCGCCCGGTACGGTGCGGAGCTTACGGCAAGCCGGATTCCGGGGGTTCCTGATGGGCGAGAATTTTATGAAAGAAGCGGAACCGGGCAAAGCGCTGGCCGCTTTTATACAAGCGTTAAAAGAACCCGGCCAACCTACTGCGGTATGATTATAAAGGTATGCGGCTTATGCCGCCCGGAAAATATCCGGCAAGTGGCGGCGTTGGATATTGCGTGGATGGGATTTATATTTTATCCCCCCTCTCCCCGCTTTGCCGGCGCATTGCCTGCCGCCGCCCTCGAAACGGTTCCGGCTTCGATACGGAAAGTGGGGGTGTTCGTAAACGAAGAAGCCTCCCGTATCCGGCACTACGTACAACGATACGGGTTGCAAGCCGTGCAATTGCATGGCGACGAAACGCCCGGATTTTGTTCGGCCGTACGCGAAACCGGGGTACGGGTTATCAAAGCCTTTCCGGTAGCGGAGGCGAGCGATTTCGCGGCTTGTGCCCGTTACGAAGGGCACTGCGACTATTTCTTGTTCGACACCAAAACGCCTTTATACGGCGGCTCTGGACGACAGTTCGACTGGAATACGCTAAAAGCCTACCGCGGCTCCCGCCCGTTTCTGCTAAGCGGCGGAATCGGTGAAGAGGATGCGGAACGGCTGGCCGCCTTTTCCCATCCCCTTTGTGCCGGTATCGACCTGAACAGCCGCTTCGAAACGGAACCGGGCCGGAAAGACGTTGCCAAACTCGCCCGGTTTATCGCTCGGCTTCCGTCCGCACATTCCGGGTGAAACACCTGTTTCTTGCTGATGAAACTTTTGTTTCTTGCTGATGAAACACCTGTTTCATGCTACGGAAACTTTTGTTTCGCCCGGAAAAGTTCCCGGAGGAAATACGTGGCTTTATCGTGTGCAGCTTAGTACATGACAAAATTGAATTTCAAAGAGAAGAAAGGAAACAGGCCGTTTCCTACTCAACCTTGGAAAGCACCGGCCACTTCGTATGGGACCCCGGGCCTCGGGCGATGAGCGTAAAGCAGACCGGCTGAAAGAGAGCGTGAAAAAAGCCACGCTGTTTGAGCGAAGCGAGTTCGGGGCTTTTAGCGAGCGAAAGCCGGACGATAGCGAAGCGGACGTAGCCCTTGAACTTTTTTGCTTCGTTTTTTACATAAATCCCTCACGCTCGGCATTATCCAAACAAGTTTGGCTACTGCCTCTCTTACTCGGGATTTTGGGTCAAGCCAAAAAATGAAGACCGCCGATAGGCGCCGTCGGCAGACGCCTCGCGGCGAGCGAAAAGAAATTTTTGTACCGAACTATTAAACATACAACAATATGGAAACGAATCGAATAAACGCGCTTTTGGCGCAAAACAAACAAGGCATCCTATCCGTTTACTTCACCGCCGGCTATCCCCGGCTGAACGACACGCTGCCCATCCTGCGCGAATTGCAACGGCAAGGCGTGCACATGGCCGAAATCGGCATTCCGTTTTCCGACCCGATGGCCGACGGCCCCGTTATCCAGCAAAGCAGCACCGCCGCCCTGCGCAACGGCATGTCGTTGAAAACGCTGTTCGGACAGCTTAAAGAAGCCCGGCCGGAAATTACCATGCCGCTTATCTTAATGGGCTACCTCAACCCGGTGATGCAATACGGTTTCGAGAACTTTTGCCGCTCGTGCGCCGAAACCGGTGTCGACGGCATGATTATCCCCGACCTGCCGTTCAAGGATTACCTGGAGCACTACAAAGCGATAGCCGAGGCTTATAACCTGAAAGTCATCATGCTTATCACCCCCGAAACCTCCGAAGAACGCATCCGCCTCATCGACGCACATACCGACGGGTTTATCTACATGGTATCGTCGGCCGCCACCACGGGAGCACAACAGGCTTTCGGCGATGCGCAGCAAGCCTACTTCCGGCGCATCGACGGCATGCAATTGCACCATCCGCGCCTGGTAGGGTTCGGCATTTCCAACAAAGCCACCCTCGAAGCAGCCTACGCCAACGCTTCGGGCGCCATTATCGGGAGCAAATTCGTTTCCCTGCTGGGTACGGCCGCTTCTCCCCGCGAAGCGGTAAGCGCCTTGCTCGAAGCGCTGCGAAAGTAGAGGCGCTCCGTATGCCTTTCAACAAGCGTTTCCGGAACGGAGTTGCCTCCGGTTCCGGAAACGTGTTTTTCCGACTTTCCGTATCCGGTTGTACTCCGTATCTTGGCAGTCCGTGCCGGAAAAATCAGCCATACGCTTTGAACGAACCGTTTTTTGTTGTACAGAATCGAAGCAAATAGGCCGGCAAACCTTATCTTTGCTTGGAAAAAGAAACCGAAGACAGGTTGCACCGCGGCAGATTCAAAGCGAACCTTGCTTCTGCATCCGGTTTGCACGAGCTCCGTTTCCGGGAAAACACAAACAAGCTGCCCATGAATACGCAAAAGAATCTATCCATCGAAACCCTACGGGGCATAGCCGTCTTATTGGTAGTAATGGGGCACGTGATCGGCTCGGCACCCGACGGCGGAATGAAAATCGATTATCCCCACCCGCTGCGGTATGTGTATGTATGGATAGATTATATCCAAATGCCGTTGTTTACGGCCATCGCAGGATGGGTATATGCCTTAAAGCCGTTTTCGCTTACGGGTAGCTTCTTCGGGTTCGCCCGTAAAAAAGCCTTGCGTCTGCTCGTTCCGATGGCGGTGGTAGGAACCCTTTACTTCCTGATACAATACGTAATGCCGGGTACCAACAGCAAAGGCGACCTGAGCCGGATAATACGTATTTACTTCTTTCCTTATACCATTTACTGGTATCTGCCTTCGCTTTTTATTATTTTTCTGATGCAATGGACGATAGACCGGTATAAGAAGATGGAAACGCCCGCGCAGTGGTGTGCCTGGTGCGTACTGGCAATCGTATTGAGCGTAACGAACGACAAAGGCTTGATGCACCAGTTGCCTAACCTGTTCAGTTTTAAAGGTGCGCTGGGACAATTGCCGTTTTTCTTCGCCGGAGTAGCTGCCTGCCGCTTTGCGCCGGCGTTGCATCGCTCCGCATGGGTGAAACGGATGATGTGGATAAGCGTACCGGCAGGGATTGTTTTGATACAAATCGTTTGGTTTTGTCCGGGTGTGGCTGCCTCGTGGAGCCGTTTGCTTTATCCGGTAACCTTAATACCGACTCTTTTTTTGTTATTGTCGCTTCCCTGGCGCAACCGTTTCTTTACGTGGCTGGGAGGCTATGCCTACAGCATTTATCTTTTCCACGGCTTCGGCACTTCCGGAGGACGTATTTTACTGAAAATGGCCGGTATCGAAAGCATCCCGGTTCTCTTTCCGTCGGTTACGTTTATCGCTACGCTCGGCCCGGTCGTGGTAGACAAGGTGGCCCGGCGCTTTAAGGGGGGCAGGATATTATTACTCGGTAAACCGGCATGAAAACAAGGAGTTGTTTTTCGGGCAGGCAAAGCCGTTTAACGATACGTAAAATACCTCCGCGTGGGGCGAAAGTGACGGACGGAAGATTTCTTTTTTGTTATTCGGGCACAAAAATCGAAGATTTTTACTTAAGTTTGCTTCAGTTTAGCGATGTATCACTAATTGTAAAGGAAGAATGGAAATAAAAGACGCCCGATTCGTCATAAGCAATACGGATGTGAAGAAATGCCCGGCCGACGGAAAGCCGGAATATGCCTTTATCGGCCGCTCGAATGTAGGCAAGTCGTCGTTAATCAATATGCTTACCGGAAAAAAAGGACTGGCGATGACCTCGTCGACGCCGGGGAAAACTCTGCTGATCAATCATTTCCTGATAAACGACGACTGGTACCTGGTAGACTTGCCGGGATACGGCTATGCGCAACGCGGAAAAGAAGGGCGTGAGAATATCCGCCGCATCATCGAGAATTACATACTGGAACGGGAAGAACTCACCAACCTGTTCGTACTGATAGACAGCCGCCACGAACCGCAGAAAATAGACCTCGAATTTATGGAGTGGCTGGGCGAGAACGGGATTCCTTTTGCCATTATCTTCACCAAAACCGATAAAATAAGCAAATCGCGTTTGCAGGAAAATTTTCAGGTATACGAAAACAAACTGAAAGAAACGTGGGAAGAGTTGCCTCCCGTATTTTTCTCTTCGTCCGAAAAAAAGGAGGGCAAGAACGAAATCCTGTCGTATATCGAGCAAATCAACCGGGACATCCGGAAC
>DBGBSM010000080.1:0-8128 GCA_048468815.1 Parabacteroides sp. | reverse complement strand
TCTTTTTATACATTCTTCCAAATACGAAATAGCTATTTCCATATTTGGAAGAATCGTTCCTATCGCTGCTAAAATTAAAGGCCGTGTAAGATTGAAGAGATTCATTTGTGTTAATATATACTATTTATGCCATACAACATGTTACACTTCTCCTCTCTGAAAGTCT
Organism: Parabacteroides sp.; assembly: GCA_048468815.1. Lineage (GTDB taxonomy): Bacteria > Bacteroidota > Bacteroidia > Bacteroidales > Tannerellaceae > Parabacteroides_B. Next base: position 7,962 of record DBGBSM010000080.1, on the reverse strand, counting down.
GATTTTAAGAAATTAACCGGACCGGGCGGCAGAAAGCCGGTCGGGTTCGAACCGAAATTACATCTGCCCGAAGCTGACTTATAAAGAGGCTATACTCTAAAGTGAGCCAGGCTAAAAGGCGGCTTCGCCGGTAACCGAAGGGTTGTTTACCGGCTCATAGATAATCAAAATTCCCTAACGACCTATTAAAATTATAGTTATCACACCTTTGTTCCAAATAAAAGCAAATATGCACACTCATATAGATAATAAAGCCGGTTTAGTGTAACACTAAACCGGCTTTATGTATCAATAAGGCAGTATCGCTTTAAAAAGTCGCTTCGTTCGCCATACGCCACATATTTAAGAAGGAAGCTTTCGTAATATCGACCAATTTGTCCCAATTGATTTTGTCCGCTTCGTCGGAAGGCATATGATAATCGGGATGCCCGTCGGTATGGTACCAGATAATGGGGATTTCCTTTTTGGCAAACGAACCGTTATCGCTTCCGCCCACCGGTTTGTCCCATGCACGGTAATCGGGCTCCAGGCCCAGGTTGTACTTCACGATATCCTGTTTCAACCAATCGCCGAAAGCCGGGTGGGCTTCGGTATAAAAGTAAACCACATGCTTCGGCTTCGCCTCGTTCGTATTCCGGCCGATCATATCGAAATTCAAGTATCCCTTTATCTGCGGCAAGAAGGAGCAACTCTGCACAAAATAAGCCGACCCCAACAGCCCCTTTTCCTCTCCGTCCCAGAAAGCGAAAATCACATTCCGTTCCGGTTGCTCGCCGGTAGCGAGGAAGGCCCGGGCAATCTGCAAAACGGCCGATACGCCGGACGCGTTATCGTCGGCGCCGTTATAAATGCGGTCGCCGCTAAGCATCGGGTCCATGCCGATATGGTCGTAATGCGCACCTACGATAACGTATTCCTGTGTATTCTTTCCGGGAATAACACCCAACACGTTGTTCAGCGCAATGCACTCGTGCACTTCTTTCTGCAACACGGCAACCGAATCGGGATGCACCTGGAAGCGTCCTTTCTTTTGCCGTTCTTTCCGGTAAGCGTTGAAAGGCTGGCAATAATGTTCATTCAAAGGAGCGATTCCCATATCTTTCAACCGGGCGACAATATACTCGCGAGCCACCCGACTGCCTTGGAATCCGGCTTCGCGCCCTTCCAGCTCGTCGCTGGCCAGGAAACCGACATGCGCTTCGGCGCTGTGGCGCGTAATTTCTTTCAATCCTTTTTCTTCGGGAGTTTGGGCGTTCAACCAAGCGCAGGCGAAGCAGGCCGCTGCCATAAAAAGAGTCTTATACATATAAAAGATGCGTTTAAATGGTTATTCTTTTCGTTAGCGCAAGTAAAGGTAGAAAAGTTCGGCAGGTATATCCAACCGAATCAGAGAAATTAACACATCAGGAGGGAAAGTTTTGCTTTTTTTCCTGTCAGGATTCGGTTATTTCGCCGGGCTGCACTACTTTTGTTTTGTAAAAAGTTTAACACTAAAAGAAATACAAGTATTATGTTGAAGACTATTTTGTCTATTTCAGGCCGGCCGGGACTTTTCAAGTTGGTTTCGCAAGGGAAAAACATGTTAATCGTCGAATCGTTGGCTGATAAGAAAAGAGTTCCCGCGTACGCGAAAGATAAAGTGATTTCACTGGGCGATATTGCCATTTATACCACGGAAACGGAAGTGCCGCTGTACGAAGTGCTCACCTCGGTAAAAGAAAAAGAACAAGGCCGCCCCATCGCCCAACTGCCGGCAGACGCCTCCCAACTGCGCGCTTACCTGGCGGAAGTGCTGCCCGAGTTCGACCGCGACCGCGTGTATCCGAGCGACATTAAAAAACTCCTTACCTGGTATAATATCCTTACCGAAGCCGGCATCACCGACTTCAAACCGGAAGAAGAGAAACCGGTAGAAACAAACGAAGCCGATAAAGCAGAAGAAGAAAAAGCAAACGAATAACCGCTTATCCGCCCTTGCACCAAAAGCACAGGGCTACTAAGCCCGGAGCGACCTCCGGCAAATAAAACCGAGTGAGCCGGCCGATTCCTTCCGAATCAACCGGCTCACTTCGTATGAGCTCCAGAGCCTCAGCGAGCGAGGTGTAGCCCTTGAATTTTGCATAAATCCCTCACGCTCGGCATTATCCAAGCGAGCTTGGCTACTGCCTTTCTTAATCGGGATTTTCTTTCTTTCAAGCCCTTAGTACAGGACAAAAATTGATTTCAAAAAGAAGAACAAAAAAAGCAAGCCTCTTCCTACCGGGCTCTGAAAGACACCGGCCACTTCGTATGGAACCCCGGGCCTCAGCGAGAGAGCGTGAAGAAAATGGTACGGAGCGAACGCCCGGAAGGCCACGCTGTTTGAGCTTACGTAGTAAGCGAGTTCGGGGCCTTCAGTGAGCGGAGTGCCATTTTTAGCGAACGAGGTGTAAGCCCTTGAACTTTTTTTGCTTCGTTTTTTTCTTTCAAGAGAAAAAATGAAGACCCGCCGTGGTAACGGCCTAAACCGCCCCGGTAGGGAAGCAAGCCAGCCTTCACAAAAAAGCCCTTTGTTTCTTTCAGCCGAAAGAAACTACTCCTCCGCCACCTTCTCCTCCAGCAGCGCCAACTCCACCACCTCCTTAATATCGTGTATATAATGGAAATCGAGTCCTTTCAGGTACACCTTATTAATCTCGTCCACATCCTTGCGGTTCTCTTCGCATAAAATAATTTCCTTGATACCCGCCCGTTTGGCAGCCAATATTTTTTCCTTGATGCCCCCTACCGGCAACACCTTGCCGCGCAACGTAATTTCGCCCGTCATCGCCAGGTTACTTCGTACCTTTCGCCGGGTAAACGACGACACCAGCGAGGTAACCATCGTAACTCCCGCCGAGGGACCGTCTTTCGGAATCGCCCCCTCCGGCACATGAATATGCACGTTCCACTGTTGGAAAACGTCGTCGGGAATACCCAGCAACGCCGCATGCGACCGGATATACTCCAGCGCCAGCATCGCCGACTCCTTCATCACATCCCCCAAGTTTCCCGTCAGGGTGAGCTTACAATCTTTCCCCTTGCTCAGGCTCGACTCCACGAACAGGATTTCGCCTCCCACCGACGTCCAGGCAAGCCCCGTTACTACGCCCGCGTAGCCGTTCCCCTGGTACTTATCCGGCGAGTACTCCACCGGCCCCAGGTACATGGACACGTCCGCAGGCGGCACCGAAACCGGCATCCACCCGTCGACCGCCATCCTCCGCGCTAACTTACGCATGATTTTAGCCAGCTTCTTGTCCAGCTCGCGCACCCCCGACTCGCGGGTATACGACTCCACCAGGATTTCGAGCGTCTTCTTCGGAATTTTCAATGACTGCTTCGCCAACCCGTGCGCCTCCAGTTGCTTCGGCACCAGGTGGCGCGCGGCGATTTCCACCTTTTCCTCCTGGATATATCCGCTCACCTCGATAAGTTCCATCCGGTCGAGCAACGGCTGGGAAATGGAAGACAGGTTATTCGCCGTAGCGATAAACATCACTTTCGACAAGTCGTAGTCGATGTCGAGGTAATTATCGTGAAACGTATTATTCTGCTCCGGGTCGAGCACCTCCAGCAAAGCCGACGCCGGGTCGCCCTTGAAGTCGGAGCTTACCTTGTCGATTTCGTCGAGTATGAAAACCGGATTCGACGTACCCGCCTTTTGCAGGTTCTGGATAATCCGGCCACACATAGCGCCGATATACGTACGCCGGTGCCCCCGTATCTCCGCCTCGTCGTGCAGGCCGCCTAGCGACATCCTTATATATTTCCGGTTCAACGCCTCCGCAATCGATTTGCCCAACGACGTTTTGCCCACTCCCGGAGGGCCGTACAGGCAAATAATCGGCGACTTCATATCCCCTTTCAGCTTCAGCACCGCCAGGTGCTCGATAATCCGCTCCTTCACCTTATCCAGTCCGTAATGGTCGCGGTCGAGAATCTTCTGCGCATGCTTCAGGTTGAAGTTATCCTTGCTATATTCGTTCCAGGGCAGATTCACGATGGTTTGCACGTATTGCATCTGAATGGAGTAATCCGGACTTTGCGGATGCAACCGCTCCAGTTTGCGCAACTCCTTTTCGAACACCCCGGCAATCTCCCGGCTCCATTTCTTATGCGCGCCCTTGGTACGCAGTTCCTTCAGTTCCAGCTCGGTAATATTGCCGCCCAGCTCTTCCTGAATCGTTTTGATTTGTTGTTGCAGAAAGTATTCGCGCTGCTGCTGGTCGATGTCTTCGCGCGTTTTCATCTGGATCGACGCCTTCAGCTCCACGAGTTGATACTCGCGGTTCAGGATGAAAAGCAACCGGTACGCCCGGTCTTTGATGCCTGCGATATGCAGCAAATCCTGCTTCTCCGCAGCGCTCACCGGCAGGTTGCTGCACGAGAAGTTAACGAGGTAAATCACATTCTTGTTATTCTTGATCGAGAAAATCAAGTCGCGCGGAGGCTCGCCTCCCATACTCATCATTTTTATCGTGAGCTCCTTGATAGTGGAAATCAGCGCCTCGAACTCCCGGTCGCTTTCGCCGGGCACCGGATCGTCCAATAACGTATAATGCCCCAGCATATACGGCTCGCTATACACCACCTTATCCAGCGAAAAGCGTTTTTTCCCCTGCAAAATCACCGTCGTGGTACCGTCGGGCATTTCGAGGATGCGCACGACTTCGGCCACTACGCCTACCGAGTACAAATCGTCTTCATCCGGGTCGTTCACGTTCATATCGCGCTGGCATACCACCCCGATCAAGTCTTTGTTTTTATATGCGTCCTTAATGAGATGCATGGATTTGGGGCGTCCCACCATCACCGGCATGGCCACGCCCGGAAACAAAATCATATTGCGGAGGGGCAAAATAGGCAACGTGGTTCTCAGCTCTTCCATGCCCTGGCAAAAGTCGTCGTCGGCATCACAGTCGGTCATTACGGGCATTACAATTCCGATGTTATCGTCTAAGTCGTCGTACTGTTCGTTCGAAAACAGGGTCAATTTATCTTTCATTCTTTCGTTTGCTTGCAATAACTAAATACGATTAAGGTGCCAAAGTTAGTACTTTTAGCGTAATTGATAGTACTTTTGGGGCTTACATTCTATTTCGTTATGGCAAATTCTTATTTCGAGTTTAAAAAGTTCACCGTGCGGCAAGAGTTATGCGCCATGAAGGTAGGTACCGACGGGGTGTTGCTGGGCGCCTGGGCTTCGCTGGCCGGTTGCCGCGACGTGTTGGATGTGGGTACGGGTACGGGCCTCATCGCCCTGATGCTCGCCCAGCGCGGAGAAAGCGAAAACCGGACGCTCCGAATCGACGCCCTCGACATAGACACGGGCGCGGTGGAACAGGCCGCCCTCAATATACAAGCCTCCCCCTATAGCGACCGGATACGTACGGAATGCCAGTCGTTCACCTCGTACGCACAGCGCACCGGGAAACGGTACGACCTGATTGTTTCGAACCCGCCCTATTTCCATAACTCGCTCAAATGCCCGGATATACAAAGGAACACCGCACGCCACACCGACACGCTCACCCTGGAAGACCTGTTGGAAGGATGCCGCCGCCTGCTGGTACCGGCCGGGCGTATCGCACTCATCCTGCCGGCCGACCGGAAAGAGGAACTGGTACGATTATCCGAACCGATGGGATTGAATATAACCCGGCAAACCGATGTTTCGTCCGTAGAGGGAAAACCGCCCAAACGCTTATTGGCCGAGCTCTCGTTCGGCGCGCCGGGCCGTACGCGCGACTCAATAGCGCTGGAAACAGCGTTGCACCGGTACACGGCAGAGTTCACTGCGCTGATAAAAGACTTTTACTTGAAAATATAGGGCAACTGCTTATCGAAGAAACGGCTCACTTCGCCGAACAACCCGTGTACTTCTTCGGAGAACGACACGTTTTGCGGCGTATACACCTGTAACACCGCCGACTCTACCGACACGTCGATTTGCGCCTCCGCCCACACCGCCTCGCCGTCGAGGTGCATGATGCCGGGCTTCTGCCGGATGATGGAAAGCTGGCGCGCCCGGAACGTACGGATCTTGCTGTTGCGGTCGATATTCTTGGTAAACAACTGGATAGCGAGGGGTGCGATGTCGAGCGGCGTGAAAGGCGCCAGAATCGTAATATCCATCAGGCCGTCGCAGATGTTGGCGTGCGGCGCGATAAACGCATTGTTGCCGTACTGCGAGGCATTGCCGCAGGCAATCAGGAAAGCCTTCTCCTTCACCGTAGTGCCGTCGATAAGCAACTCGTACGGCTCCGGCTTGTAGCTCAGATACTCTTCTATCGTATTTTTTATATAGGTAAGCGAGCCACGCCTTTTTTCTTTTGCGAACTTCTGGCTTACGGTGGCATCGAACCCTACGCCGCAGGTACAGAAAAACACCCGCCCGTTCGCCTTACAGCAATCGATGGGGATAACCTGCCCCTTGAACACCAGTTCGAGCGCGCGCCGGGCGTCCATCGGAATATGCAGCTCGCGCGCCAGCCCGTTACCGGAGCCCTTCGGCACGATGCCCAGCACGGCATCCGAATGCATCATCGAACGAGCTATTTCGTTCACCGTACCGTCGCCCCCCACGGCGATAACCGTACCGGCGCCGGCCTCCAGGGCATTGCGGGTAAGTATACTCGCGTGTCCGGCATACTGGGTGAATTCGATTTGCAATTCACACCCGTACTGCATGCACAACGACTCGATCATCCGGGGTATTTTGCGCTTGGAGCCTACCCCCGAAATGGGATTGATAATCGCGAACACCCGTTTACTCTGCTCGTTCATTCTGTCGTTTTTGTTGTTTCCGGTGCAAAAATAGCGTTTTTAGCAAAACTTTTACAGCCTTACGCCGCTAATAACTTATTTTTTTACTACTTTTGCAGCCTGCTTTGTTGTAACAAGTGGCATTAAAACAGCAATGCGAGGTTTTTTGAAATAAACAGCGAAAATATTATTCTCTTTTATAACAATATGAAACTTCTACAAGAGAAATTAGCAAAGTACGATCTTCCCCAAAAGGCGAAAGCCGCCGGAATTTACCCTTACTTCAGAATGATCGAAAGCGACCAGGATACTGAAGTGACTATCAATGGAAAAAAAGTACTGATGTTCGGCTCGAACGCTTACCTGGGGCTCACCAACCATCCGAAGGTAAAAGAAGCCGCCATCGAAGCCATTAAAAAGTACGGCACGGGATGTGCCGGCTCGCGTTTCCTGAACGGAACCCTCGACTTGCATATCGCGCTGGAAAAAAGGCTGGCCGAGTTCGTAGGGAAACAAGACGCCATTATCTATTCCACCGGCTTCCAGGTGAACCTGGGCGTGGTTTCGTGCCTCACCGGACGCGAAGACTACATCCTGTGGGACGAGTTAGACCATGCGTCTATTATCGAAGGCCACCGGCTTTCGTTTTCGACCAAGTTGAAATACAAGCACAACGATATGGACTCGCTGGAAAAGCAACTCCAGAAATGCGAGGCCGACAAAGTAAAGCTCATCGTAATCGACGGCGTATTCAGCATGGAAGGCGACATCGCCAACCTGCCCGAAATCGTGAAGCTGGCTAAGAAATACGACGCGAACGTGATGGTAGACGAAGCGCACGGCATCGGCGTACTGGGCGAACAAGGCCGCGGCACCTGCTCGCACTTCGGCGTTACCGACGACGTAGACCTCATTATGGGCACTTTCAGCAAATCGTTCGCCTCCATCGGCGGGTTTATCGCTTCCGACGACGAAATTATCAACTACCTGCGCCACAACTCGCGCTCGTATATCTTCAGCGCCAGCAATACGCCGGCCGCCACCGCCGCCGCCAATGCCGCCCTCGACATTATGATTAACGAGCCCGAACGCCGCGAACGGTTATGGGAACTCACCAACTATGCATTGAAGGGGTTCCGCGAAATGGGATGCGAAATCGGCCATACTTCCACCCCC
>DBGBSM010000079.1:0-9688 GCA_048468815.1 Parabacteroides sp. | reverse complement strand
CTTTCCGGGGAAAGAAACAAAGGCTTTTTTGCGAAGGTTGGCTTTTTTTCTTCTTCTGGTGGTTTAGGCTGTTACCACGGCGGGGCTTCCTTCGCTCGCCGCGAGGCGTCTGCCGACGGCGCCTACCGGCGGTCTTCATTTTTTGGCTTGACCCAAAATCCCGAGTAAGAGAGGCAGTAGCCAAACTTGTTTGGGTAATGCCGAACGGGAGGGATTTATGTAAAAAACGAAGCAAAAAAGGTCAAGGGCTACGTCCGCTTCGCTACATCCCGGCTTTCGTTCGCTAAAAGCCCCGAACTCGCTTACTGCGTAAGCTCAAACAGCGTGGCTTTTTTAACGCTCTCTTTCAGCCGGTCTGCTTAACGCTCATCGCCCGAGGCCCTGGGTCCCATACGAAATGGCCGGTGCCTTTCGGAATCGGATGGAGAGAAGCGCCATTGTATTCATCTTTATTATGTACGCTGGTTGTGGTACCCTGCGAACATGACAAAAATAAATTCCAAAGAGAAGAACAAAAGAAAGCAAGAAAGAATACAAACCACTTCCTACCGGGCTCTGAAAGACACCGGCCACTACGTATGGAACCCCGGGCCTCAGTGAGAGAGCGTTAAGAAAATGGTACGGAGCAAACGCCCGGAAGGCCACGCTGTTTGAGCTCCTGTAAGGAGCGAGTTCGGGGCCTTCAGTGAGCGGAGTGCCATTTTTAGCGAACGAGGTGTCAGCCCTTGAACTTTCTTTGTTTCGTTTCTTTGGTTCAAGCCAAAGAAATGAAAACCCATCGTGGCAACGGTCGTTCCCGGCTTTGCCGGAGAAAAAGCATCCTTCGAGCAAAAAGCCTTTTCTACCTTCGTTTCTTTCGAAAAAGAAACGAAGCTTTTCGCGGCGAGCGAAAAGATCCCTCTCTTTGTTGTCGTAACAAAGATACGCCAACCTTTTCAGCTTCGGCGTATCGTCGCCCCTGCTCTTCACATCTTTTAAAGCTGAAATAACATTTTATCCGGTAAAATGCTTGCCTCTTGTTCCGAAAATGAACAATACACCCCGAAGTATGAATAACGGCGGTTCGGCCGGGTAACCTATCTTTGCGCCGGCAAAGCAGTAAGCCTTGTCATGGAATCAACAAGTAACACTAACATGAGTAAGAAAGAAAACAAGATGAAACAAATTCTGTTTGTTCCCGTTTGCCTGCTGGCTGTGATAGCCGCCGGTTGCAAACAGGCACCGCCGGCACGCATCGAGGCCGGCTATGAAATGATGACGATGGCGCCAGCCGACCGGCAATTGTCGAGTACGTATTCGGCCACCATCCGCGGACGGCAGGATATTGAAATTTATCCGCAGGTAAGCGGTACGCTTACCAAGGTATGCGTTACCGAGGGGCAGCGGGTAACCTCGGGTCAACCTCTGTTTATTATCGACCAGGTACCTTACCAGGCCGCCCTGCAAACGGCGCAGGCCAACGTAGCGGCCGCACGCGCCTCGCTGGCTACCGCCCAGCTTACCTACGACAGTAAAAAAGAACTGTATAGCCAGCAAGTGGTTTCCGAGTTCGATTTGAGCACTGCCGAGAACACGTTGCTCGCCGCCAAGGCGCAACTGGCGCAAACCGAAGCGCAGGAAGTAAGCGCCCGCAATAACCTGTCGTACACGGTGGTAAAAAGCCCGTCGGCCGGCGTAGTGGGCACGCTGCCCTACCGGGTGGGCGCCCTTGTAAGCTCGGCGTTACCCCAGCCGCTCACCACCGTTTCCGATAACTCGGATATGTACGTATACTTCTCCCTCACCGAAAACCGGCTGCTGGAGATGATTCGCCAGTATGGCTCCAAAGACGGGGCGCTGCAGCAAATGCCTTCTATCTCCCTGTTGCTGAACGACAAGTCGGTATATCCGCACCCGGGCCGCATCGAATCCATCAGCGGGGTAATCGACCGTTCTACCGGAGCCGTGAGCCTGCGCGCCGTGTTCCCCAACCCGGAAGGGTTGCTGCATAGCGGAGGTTCCGGTAACGTGATTCTGCCCGTGCAGAAAATCGGCGTGCTGGTAATTCCGCAGGGAGCCACGTACGAGCTTCAGGACAAGATATTCGTATTCAAGGTGGTAGACGGGAAAGCCCAGTCGGCCCCGGTGGAAGTGACCCGGGTGAACGGCGGCAAAGAGTATATCGTGGAAAGCGGCTTGTCGGCCGGCGACGTTATCGTAACCGAAGGGGTGGGATTGCTCCGCGAAGGCACGCCTGTGAAACCGAAAACCGCTCCTGCCGCTGCGGCAGTCAACCCACAAACGAAGGAGGATTAACGGATGAATCTGAGAACATTTATCGAACGGCCGGTGCTGTCGGCCGTGATTTCGATTACCATCGTGCTGATGGGGATTATCGGGTTGTTCAGCCTTCCGGTGGAACAGTATCCCGATATTGCGCCCCCTACCATCATGGTGAGCACCAACTATTTCGGCGCCAGCGCGGAAACGTTGCAGAAGAGCGTAATCGCCCCCCTCGAAGAAGCCATCAACGGGGTGGAGGATATGACGTATATGACCTCGTCGGCCAGTAACGCCGGCACGGTGAGCATCACTGTGTACTTCAAGCAGGGCACCGACCCCGATATGGCGGCTGTGAACGTGCAGAACCGGGTGTCGAAAGCTACCGGGCAGTTGCCGGCCGAGGTAACGCAGGTAGGGGTTACCACTTCTAAGCGGCAAACCAGTATCCTGCAAATGTTTTCGCTGTACAGTCCCGACGATTCGTACGACGAGAACTTCCTTTCCAACTACATCAGCATCAACCTCAAGCCCGAAATACTCCGTATCTCCGGCGTAGGCGATATGATGATTCTGGGCGGCGACTACAGCATGCGCGTGTGGATGAAACCCGATGTGATGGCGCAGTACCGCTTGATTCCCACGGATGTAACGGCCTCGCTGGCCGAGCAGAACATCGAATCGGCCACCGGCTCGTTCGGCGAAAACTCGGACGAGACGTACCAGTACACGATGAAGTACAAGGGGCGGCTGATGACGCCGGAAGAGTTCGGCGACATCGTAGTCCGCTCTACCGACGACGGGGAGGTGCTGAAACTGAAAGACATCGCCGACATCGAGCTGGGGCGCGACAGCTATGCCTACTCCGGTTCGACGAACGGACATAACGGTATTTCGTGCATGGTGTTCCAAACGGCCGGCTCGAACGCCACCGAGGTGAACCAGCAAATCGACGCCTTCCTCGAAGAAGCGAAGAAGGATTTGCCGCGCGGCGTGGAGCTTACCCAAATGATGAGCTCGAACGACTTCCTGTTCGCCTCGATACACGAGGTAATCAAAACGCTTTTCGAGGCGGTGCTGCTCGTGATTCTGGTGGTATACATCTTCTTGCAAGACATCCGTTCCACGCTGATTCCGCTGGTGGGCATCATCGTATCGCTTATCGGAACGTTCGCTTTTATGACGCTGGCCGGGTTCAGTATCAACCTGATTACGCTGTTCGCCCTGGTACTGGTAATCGGTACGGTGGTCGACGACGCGATTGTGGTGGTCGAGGCGGTGCAGGCGCGCTTCGACGTAGGCTACAAGTCGTCGTACATGGCCAGCGTGGATGCGATGAAAGGCATCAGCAACGCCGTGGTTACTTCGTCGCTGGTGTTTATGGCCGTGTTTATCCCCGTATCGTTTATGAGCGGTACCTCCGGTACGTTCTATACGCAGTTCGGGCTCACGATGGCGGTGGCCGTGGGTATCTCGGCTATCAACGCCCTTACGCTGAGCCCCGCCTTGTGCGCCCTGTTGCTCAGGCCGTACCTCAACGAAGACGGTACGCAGAAAAACAACTTCGCCGCCCGTTTCCGGAAAGCTTTCAACGCCGCGTTCGATACGCTGGTGGAGAAATACAAAGACGTGGTGCTGTTCTTTATCAAGCGCCGGTGGCTTACGTGGGGCTTGCTGGCCTGTTTCGTCGGGCTGCTGCTGTTCCTGATGAGCCATACGAAAACCGGTTTGGTTCCCGATGAAGACCAGGGCGTAGTGTTCGTAAACGTGAACACGGCGGCCGGCAGCTCGCTGCGAACGACCGATGCGATTATGAAGCGGGTGGAACAGCGCATGTTGCAGATTCCGCAGGTGAAGCACGTGCAGAAAGTGGCCGGCTACGGTTTGCTGGCCGGGCAGGGAAACTCGTTCGGCATGCTGATTCTGAAGCTCCATCCGTGGGACGAGCGCCCGGATGCGGCCGACCATGTACAGGCCGTTATCGGCCAGGTGTACGGCCGTACCGCAGATATAAAGGATGCCAGCATCTTCGCCATTTCGCCGGGTATGATTCCGGGTTACGGAATGGGTAACGCCTTGGAACTGCACATGCAGGATAAGGGCGGAGGCGACGTGAACACCTTCTTCGGCGTTACGCAGCAATACCTGGGCGCCCTGAACCAGCGTCCCGAAATCGCGATGGCTTACTCGTCGTTCGACGTACGCTACCCGCAGTGGATGGTGGATGTCGACGCCTCGAAATGCAAGCGGGCGGGCATTACGCCGGATGCGGTGCTGGCTACCCTGTCGGGCTATTACGGCGGGCAGTACGTATCGAACTTCAACCGGTTCTCGAAGATATATAAGGTGATGATTCAGGCCGACCCGAAATACCGCCTCGACGAAGAATCGCTTCACAATACGTTCGTGCGCATGGCCAACGGCGAAATGGCGCCTCTGAGCCAGTTCGTATCGCTTACCCGCACGTACGGAGCCGAGTCGCTCAGCCGGTTCAACATGTATAACTCGATTGCCGTGAACGCCATGCCGGCCGAAGGCTACAGCACGGGCGACGCGCTCCGGGCAGTAAAGGAAACGGCCGAAACGGCGCTCCCCAAGGGCTACGGCTACGACTTCGGCGGCATTACCCGTGAAGAGAACCAGCAGAGCGGCACCACGGCCATTATTTTCGGTATCTGTATCTTGATGATTTACTTGATATTGAGTGCCTTGTACGAGAGCTTCATCGTTCCGTTCGCCGTTATCCTTTCCGTACCGTTCGGGCTGGCGGGCAGCTTCTTGTTTGCCTGGATGCTGGGGCTCGAAAACAACATCTACCTGCAAACCGGGTTGATTATGCTGATCGGGTTGCTGGCCAAGACGGCCATCCTGCTTACCGAGTACGCCACCGAGCGCCGGAAGGCCGGCATGGGCTTGATTGCGGCGGCGGTAAGTGCGGCCAAGGCGCGGTTGCGTCCTATCCTGATGACGGCGCTCACCATGATCGTAGGGTTGTTGCCGCTGATGATTTCCACCGGTGTAGGAGCCAACGGAAACCGTTCGCTGGGTACCGGCGCCGTAGGGGGCATGATTGTGGGTACGCTGGCGTTGCTGCTGATTGTTCCTTCGCTGTTTATCACGTTCCAGTGGTTGCAGGAGCGGGTACAGCCGGCGCAGAACAAGTTGGTGCACGACTGGCAAATCGAGGAGGAAAAGAAAGTGAGTGAAGAAGAGAAACGGCAGGCCGGTAAAAAGTAAGGAGGAGAATATGAAGAATTGGATAGGCTGTATAGCCCTTGTTTTTGTGGTAAGCGGTTGCGGTATTTATACCAAGTACCAGCCGGTTGCCGAGGTGCCCGCCGACTTGTACCGCACCGACCCGGCCTCCGCGGCCGATACGGCATCGTTCGGCAACCTTTCGTGGCGCGAGGTGTTTACCGACCCGTCGCTGCAACGCCTGATAGATACCGCCCTGGTGCGGAATACGGATTTGCAAACCGCCCGGCTCCGGGTGAATGAAGCGGAGGCGTCGTTGCAAACGGCGCGCCTCTCGTACCTGCCTTCGTTGTTTTTCTCGCCCGAAGGCGCTATCAGCAGCTTCGACGGCGGGAAAGCCACGAAAACCTACTCGGTACCGGTTACCGCTTCGTGGGAGCTGGACATTTTCGGCCGCGTAACGAATGCGAAGCGCCGGGCGAAAGCGGCCTGGCTGCAAAGCGAAGCCTACGAGCAGGCGGTTAAAACGCAGTTGGTGGCGGCCGTAGCCAACAGTTACTATACGCTGTTGATGCTCGACGCCCAGTATGCCATCGCCCAATCGACCGAGGCGGCCTGGAGCGAGAGCGTACGTACGGCGCGGGCGATGAAGCAGGCCGGCATGATGACCGAGGCCGGCCTGGCGCAAACCGAGGCGACGTATTATACGGTATGTACCACCCGGCTCGACTTGAAAGAGCAGGTGAACCAGGTGGAGAACTCGCTTTCGCTGTTGCTGGCCGAAGTGCCGCATGCCATCGAGCGGGGTACGCTGGCGGAGCAGGAGTTACCCGCGGAGTTTTCAACCGGCATCCCGTTGCAGGTATTGTCGGAGCGTCCGGATGTGCGGAGTGCCGAGTTGGCGTTGGAACAGGCTTTTTATACTACGAACGCTGCCCGGGCGGCGTTTTATCCGAATATTACGCTGGGCGGAAGCGCCGGCTGGACGAACAGTGCTGGCGGGTTAATCGTAAACCCAGGGAAATTCTTGGCTTCGGCCGTCGCTTCGCTGACGCAGCCGTTATTCAATAAAGGCGCGAATATTGCCCAATTAAAGATTGCCAAGGCGCAGCAAGAGGAAGCGCGCCTGGCTTTCGAACAAACCTTGTTGAATGCGGGCGGCGAAGTGAACAACGCGCTGGTGCAATACCAGACGGCCCGGGAAAAGTCGGCGTTTTACAGCAAGCAGGTGGCTTCGCTGGAAACGGCTGCCCGGAGCACGCAATTGCTCATGAAGCACGGTAACACCACGTACCTCGAAGTGCTTACGGCGCAGCAGAGTTTGCTACAGGCGCAGTTGTCGCAGGTGGCGAACCGCTTTTCCGAAATCCAGGGAGTGGTAAACCTGTACCAGGCGTTGGGCGGAGGCAGGATGTAAAAAGGTATAGGCGCTTGGCGCTTTCCTTTTTGTTACTTGTTCCAGGTAGAGGAACGGTACCGGTTTGTCCGGGCCGTTCCTTTTTCTTATTTAAGGCGAAGAGCATTGTGGGGCGCTACTTCTCCAACGCCTGTACAGCCGCCAGCGTATTCCCCGGAAACGCCCCGTGCATCTCTTGATAAGAGAACTATTCTTCCCTGCCGCCATATAGAATATAGAAAAACACGGAAATCCTTACTTCTTTCACCAGTTTATTTTTTTTCTTTTCCTGTTGCAGCGTGCAACCTAACGCAGTGGTACAGAGCGATTGTATCGAAGGAGAAGGAAGATGCGGTTCGAAGCGTGCCGGACACATCGGATTGAGTAGGGGCATTCAATAAATAAAAACACGAAGGCAACAAATTCCTAATACGCCTGTAGCCTTTATTGTGATTTGAAACTTTTACATGGAAATGCCGTTTCTTTATGAAAACGAAGGGAATTTCTTCGCTACATGCCGCTGTTTTTGTTTGCCGGGGACGCCGGCGATATTGCCGCCGACGCTGGCAAGTTTGCCGCCGACGCCGTTTTTATTGCCGCCGTCGGCGGCAACCAAATTCATAAGCAAAAAAGAAGAAACATCACACTCTGTCACCCGTTAAAGCAAGCAACGTATTTGCAGTCTTTCCTTGAGTAAACAGGTGCATAGGACGGGACAGCCGGAAGAGTCAGGCGCCCGGTTGAGCTTCCGGAGCAGCCGGCTTACCGTTTCTTTTTCAATGTAAACAAGAACTCCAGTCCGCCTTCCGGGCGGTTCTTGGCCGAGATACGGCCTTTGTGGAAGCTCACGCCGTTCTTTACGATCGACAAACCCAGGCCGGTGCCGCCGATTTTCCGGCTGCGTCCTTTATCTACCCGGTAAAAGCGCTCGAACAGCCGGTTGATATGCTCTTCGGGTACGCCTGTGCCGTTGTCCGAGAAACGAAAGTAGTAGAACGAAGCGTCTTCGCGGTAGCATTCGATGGTAATCCGTATCCCTTCGCCGGCATAAGCGAGCGCATTGTCGAACAGGTTCCGAAAGATGGAGTACAGCAGCGAGTAATTGCCGTAGACCGCAGGATTGCCCGGCAGCGAAACTTCGCAGGTTATTTTTTTCGCTTCCATTTCCTGCGAGCACTCTTTCCGGATTTCGCTTACCAGCATGGCTATCGAAACTTCCGACAAGTCGAACAGCCCGGCCGCTTCGTCGAGCCGGTTCAACACCGAGATGTCGCGTAGCAAACCCGTCAGCCGGGTGCTTTGCGTATAACACCGTTCCAGGAAGAATTGCTTCTTGTCGGATGCCAGCCCCGGGTTCGAAAGAATCGTTTCGAGGTATCCCTGGATGCTGCTTACCGGCGTTTTCAGCTCGTGCGCTACGTTTTGCGTGAGTTGCCGCTTCATCCGGCTTTCTTCCTCCTGCCGGGTAATGTCGTTGATAGCCAGCTCGTAGCTGTTGTCGAGGAACAGGATGCACTCGATGAGGAAGATTTTCCCGTTCTTATCCACGGTAACCGGGCGGCGCAACACTTTCCGCTTCCGGGCCGCGTTGCCGAGCTGGAGGCGGAGGAACTCCCGGATGGGTTTCAGTTCCGGTACGGAGCCGAGCGCCTCGTCGGGTTGCGATACGGGCGTATCCGAAAGGATGTTGATGGTTTGAATAAACGGCAGGTTCGACAGGATTTCTTTTCCGTCGGCCGTAAACATGGCGAACCCTTCTTTCGAATACTTGAAATGGTTGATGATTTTGTCGCGCTCCATCCACAATTCTTTTTTGGCTTGTTGCTGGTTGTGGTACAGCGTAACGATGTTGCGGGAGATGTCGCCCAGTTCGTCGTCGGGAAATACGTAAGCCGACTCGGGCGCCTGGTCGTTTTCCACGTTCGAGGCGAAGTCGCGCAGCCGCGAAACCGTTTTGCCGATGCTCGACGTGAACCGGAACAGGATAAAGAAGAAAATCAGGGTGATAAGCGCCATGAAGTAGATAAAGTCGTTATCCACCGAGAGGATGCTTTTTACATAGGTGTCGAACGGCAACGCCGACCGGTAAATCGTGCCGCCGGCCTGGCTGGCCGAATAGAAAAACTCTTTTCCCAACGTTTCCGAGCGGCGGATGGCGAACCCTTCGCCGTGCATCCGGGCTTTACGCACTTCGCTCCGGTCGTTATGGTTGCCCAGGGTGTCGAGCCCGATGTCGCCGCTGTTATCGAACAGTACCTGACCCGACGGAGCGATGATTGTAACCCGCAGTTCTTTTTGCGGAATTTCGTCGATGAAGTCTTGTACGGCTTTTCCGGTATCGGTTGCACCTTGCAGCCGGGCGTGCAGTTGCGCGTTGTAGTTACCGAGGATGATATTCAGCTTTTCCTGGGCGAACTCCTTTTCACGCTGGTACTGGAATACCAGGAAGCACAGCGTGAACCCCGCGAACAGCAGGAATACCGACCAGAAAAGCCGTTGGCTGAACGGAATCCGGTTTTTCTTTTCTTTCCCTACAGGCGTCATGGCAGCATACGGATTAGTTTTCGAAGCAATAGCCGAAGCCGAGGCGGGTAACGATGTTTTTGCCGTATGGCGTTATTTTCTTCCGGAGGCGGGTGATGTTTACATCTACCGTGCGGTCGAGTACATACACTTCGTCTTTCCAGATTCGCGACAGGATTTCTTCGCGCGACAACACGTTCCCCCGGTTTTCGAGCAGCAGTTTCAGTATCTCGAACTCTTTCTTGGTGAGTTGTACCTCCGTGCCGTTTACCGTGGCCTTGATGCGCTTGCAGTCGAGTACCAGCGTTTCGTAGG
>DBGBSM010000078.1:0-6146 GCA_048468815.1 Parabacteroides sp. | reverse complement strand
ATTCCTTTAGCGCCTCCGCCTTTTCGCCGGCGTCTTTTTTCCCGGCCTCCGCCTTTGCGTTTTGCTCCCGGGTAACAAGCGAAAGATTTTTCCGCAGTCGTTCCGTTTCCGCTATCCTGCGGCACGATTCTTCCGCGCGGTCTAACAGGAGCTCGAAGGCGCCCATCTGCTCGGCCACGTGCTCCCGCGAACGGTGTTTGTCGAGCCAGGCGGCAATCGCAGCCGTTTCTTCCGCATTTTCCCGGAGGCTGTTTTCCAATTGCCGGTCGTGCGCTTCTTGGCGCAACCGCTCTCCGGACGCCTTTTCCCAACGTTGTTTCAACTCGCTCACCCGCCGCCCGGCTTCCTCTATGCGAATATCCGATTGCCCGGCCGCCTGCAAGGCGGGGCCCGCATCCTTGTAGCGCTGTTCGCAGGCAGCTTGCTCGGCCTGAAGCCGGGCGTATCCGGCGCGCACTTCTTCAAGCGCTTGCCCGGCGGCTTGCATCCGGGCGGAGGCAGCTTGCGACTGGGTGGCTTTTTCGCTGGCGGCTCCCGCAGCTTTCTTTTCGGAATCGTAAAGCGAACGCGCCTCTTGCACCTGAACCACCAGGTCGAGGTAAGCGGCCTGCCGGCGCGCGTTTTCCCAGGCTTCCTGCGCCCGGGCCGACTCATTGCGCACCTCGTTCGCCTCGTCGGCCAACGCGGCCATTTCCCGGAACCACGCCTGCTTGGCTTCCACGTTCTTTTTTTCTTCTTCGAGACGACGAAGGGCTTCTTCTTTCTGCCTGCGCATCTCTTCCGTTTCTTGCCGCTCCTCCGCCGAAAGCAATTCTATCCCGCCGATGCGGTCGCACAGTTGGGTGTAAGCTTCTTTAGCCCGGACGTTCTGCTGATAGATGGATTGGGAGATGGCGGAGAACATTTCGGTGCCGGTGAGTTTTTCGAGCAGGGAGGCTTTTTCGCTCTGGTCAGCTTTGAGAAAAGTGGAGAAGTCATTTTGGGCCAGCAACACCGAACGGGTGAACTGGCTGAATGTAAGGCCGATGAGCTCTACGATGCGGGCTTGTATCTCCTTGCGGTTTCCTTGCTCTTCGGTGCGGGTATCGAGGTTTTGCAGGGTGACCCGGAAGTTCTGCAAGGCTCCGTTTTCCTTGTCGCGCGCCCGGCGCACTGCCCAGCGGGCCCGGTACCGGTAGCCGTTCAGGGCGACGAAATCTACTTCGGCATACCCCGAGGCGGTACCGCGGCGCAACAGGTTCCGGGGGTCGCCTTGGGTCAGGGACGAATCTTTCACGTCGGGCAACCATACTTCGTTTTCTTTCGCCTGGTCGGTACGGGGGGTACGGGCGAACAGGGCGAGGCACATGGTGTCGAGCAACGAGGATTTTCCGGCTCCGGTAGGGCCGGCTATGGCATAGATTCCGGCCGAGGCCAACGGCTCGGAGGTGAAATCGAGTTCGAACTCCCCGTCTAACGAGGCGATGTTTTTTCCGCGGACAGCTAAAATCTTCATGTTATCAGTAGAGGAATATCGGTTGTTTGTATCGGTGTTTGCACGAAACAAAGTTAAGGAATATTACCGGAAAGCTTGGGCGTTCTTTTTCGTATTTTCAGGAAAAGCGCGGGAAAAAGGCACCTACCGCACTCCCTCACGGAACCGCCTGCCGGCGCAGCCGGTAGGAAGACCGACCGGTTACCGCCCGACCAGAAACCGTTTGCCGGAAACAGACAGAATCTGTAAACAGGGTAGATTTATCCTGGATTCGGGTTGTATCCGCCGGGAAGATACAGGCTACCTTTGCCATATAAAAGAAAAAGCGAGTAATAACGTAAATTAAACCAGCAAGTATGACCCATAATTTATTCAGGAAGTTTCCCCTGGCTTTGCTCTCGTGCTTTTGCATCGCGGGAAGCCTGCCCGCTGCAAACGCCGGCGAGAATACAGCCGAAACAGGGAACAGTGCCGAAACGACAAACAACCAGTTTAATACACCCAGCATCATGAACGAAAATCTGAATTTAACCGGGGAGTGGGACAAGGTGTTCCCCCCGAGCGACCAGGTGAATCACAGTAAAGTAACTTTCCGTAACCGGTACGGCATCACGCTGGCGGCGGATTTGTATGTGCCGAAAGAAGCCGCCGGCAAGTTACCGGCCATTGCCGTGTCCGGACCGTTCGGCGCGGTAAAGGAACAGTCGTCGGGCTTGTATGCCCAAACGATGGCCGAGCGCGGTTTCCTGGCCATTGCCTTCGACCCGTCGTATACAGGCGAGAGTGGCGGCGAACCCCGCTATGTAGCCTCGCCCGACATCAACACGGAGGATTTCTGCGCAGCCGTGGATTACCTCTCGACCCGTGACGACGTAGACCCCGAACGCATCGGAATCATCGGCATCTGCGGCTGGGGCGGATTGGCGCTCAATGCCGCCGCCATCGACACGCGAATCAAAGCGACCGTTACCTCGACGATGTACGACATGAGCCGCGTCATCGCGAACGGCTATTTCGACTCGATGGATGCCGACGCGCGCTACGAGCTCCGCAAGCAGCTCAATGCCCAGCGTACCGCCGATGCGAAGAGCGGCACGTATGCGCTGGCGGGGGGCGTGGCAGACCCGCTGCCCGCCGACGCTCCGGGATTCGTAAAAGATTACTACGGCTACTACAAAACGGAACGGGGCTATCACAAGCGCTCGCTCAACTCGAACAATGGCTGGAACGTAACGTCGGCTCTGTCGTTTATCAATATGCCGCAGCTTACGTACAGCAACGAAATCCGCAACGCCGTGCTGATGATTCACGGCGAGAAAGCGCATTCGCGTTATTTCAGCGAAGACGCTTTCAAGAAGCTGAAAGGCGATAACAAGGAGCTGCTGATTATCCCCGCCGCCACCCATGTGGATTTATACGACAACCGGGCCGGCGTAATCCCGTACGACCGGATAGAACGGTTCTTCCGGGAAAACATGTAAGGCGGAAGGCTCCGATGAAAGGTTCTCCCGCATAATCGAAAATTCTTCACTGCGGTCTGTAACAGCCGAGACTTATTCTGACAGTCGCGTTACTTTCGTACAAGAAACTGTCGGATTAAGTCTTGGCTATTACAACTAACGCTACCAAACCGGATTCGCCTCGAACCGGTACGTTCCCGCCTGCAAAGCCAACGAAACACCCTCATCCGTCTGCCCCCGCAAACACAGGCCGGAAGCCTTTCGCCACGGGCGTCCTCCTTCCTGTAACGACTCCAGGCATATCGGGGGTAACTTCAAGACAGCCGTGGTATTGGGCGGCACCGATACCTCGATAACGAGCCGTTCCTCTCCGACCGACCAGTTCGAAACGATGCGGCCGTACGGCGAATCGTAATGCGAATGCACCCGCTTCGGACCCTCCGGCGAAATCCACGGTGCAATTACGAACTCCCGGTAACCTGCCGCCGGACGCCAGATGCCGCCTAATGCCTCGATAAACCAGCTTCCGATATACAGGTACGAACTGTGCAAGGCCGAGCCGCGCCCCTCCCAGTCTTCGAAGAAAGTGCCGCTGCCACGCCGCAGCATATCTCCCCAACCCGGAAAATCTTCCTTCGCAGCCATCTCGAAAATCAAGTCGTTGCGGCCGCTGTCGAGCAAGGTATGCAACAGGAACGAGCCGGCCGTAATGCCGCCCCAGAAATGCCCGTTCCGGTTTACCCGTATCTCATGCTCCAGCCGTTTCCATACCTGCGACCGCAACTCGGCCGGCGGTAAATCCACCGACAAAGCGATAGCCAGATAAGCCGGATACCCGTTGACGTAACTCGCATCGGCCGGGTTGAAAAAAGCGGCGTGTACCGCCTGCCGCACTTGTGCAGCCCGTTTCCGGTACGCTACGGCAAGCGAGTCGTGTTGCAATGCATCGGCTATGCAGGCTGCCGTTTCGAGGCTGTAAATCCAGTGGCAGTTATTAAAGAACAGCGTTTCGCGCGTGTCGCCGAGCGCTTTGCCCTGCTTTTCCATCGCCGCCCGCTCCGTTTTCGCATCCGGCCAGAGCCAATCGCCCAGGAAGCTCCATTTGCCGCCCCAACGCACCAACAGGTCGCGCTCCGACTTCGTTTCCACAAAAGCCAGCCAGCGCCGTATCATGGGAAAACTCTCCGCCAACGCACGCCTGTCTCCGTACTGCCGGTAAAACTCCCAGGGCAGCGTGATGCAGAAACCGCTCCATGCCGGGCCTCCCCCGCCGATGCGGGTGGGTGCCGTATACGGTACGTTCCCGTCGGGTTCCTGCACATCCCGCCAGTCTTCCATCCACTTGGCGTAAAACGCCTCCATACCGTAGTTTCCCAGCGCCATGCGGGTGGTAGCCAGTGCATCGCCACCGTATCCGCACCGTTCACGGTGCGGGCAATCCACCACATAATTGCCCAGGCTCAGGTTTTCGAACGTCCACATGGCCGTGCGATAAATACTACCGAGTAACGGAATATCGCACTCGAAACCGCCCGCGCGGCGGTAATCCGGGCGAATCATCCATCCCCGGATTTCGTTCAGTTCCGGCTTACGGCGCAGGCCGGTAACACGTACCCACCGCCCCGTCATATAATTGAAGCGGTTGCAGAAAACGCCCTTTCCCCCGGCGCCGAACCGGTAAACACTGTGCAGGCCGTAATTGCAAACCGACTTTTCCTTCTCGGCAAACTCGAACAACACCGAGTCGCCAGGCTTGCCCTCCACTTGCATCTCGAACCAACCCGCGTAGTTGACGCCCATATCCACCCGGTATATGCCAGGACTTACCTCGTCTACAGCTACCGGGCGTATCGCTTTTAACAAGCGGTTCGGTTCCGTGCGGTCGGCCGATACGGTAACAGCCGGCGTGTACACCTTGGCCGCCGCCCAGCCGGAATCGTCGAAGCCGGTAGCGTTCCAGCCGGGCATTTCGCGGGCTGCATCATAACACTCGCCCCCGAAATGGTGCGCTTCCCAGTACCCTATCAAAGTATTCGGGCTGGCATGCGTTTTCCACGTTGCATCCGAAACAATCCGCCGCTTTACGCCCGAGTGCCACGCCAGCTCGGCCTGGAACAGCGCCATCGGCACAGCCGGCTTGTCGTCGCGCTGATAGGCGGGGAAAACCGCCCACGAAGCGCCCAGCCACAACGCCAGCACATTCTCGCCCGGCTTCAGGTAGCGGGTTATCTCGTACGTCGTATACCGCGCACGCGTTTTGTGGTCGGTAACCGAAGGCGAAAGAACGGCGTCGCCTACCTTCTTCCCGTTTACATACAACTCGTGGTACCCGATGGAAGCCACGTACGCCACGGCATCGGCCGGGATTTCTTCGAGTACGACGGTTTTGCGGAACCACGGGTCGGCCATCCGGTTATCCACCCGCTGGCCACCCGCACTCTGCGCCTCCGTTTCGGCGCTTCCCATCCAGCGCGCCGTCCAGTCGGCGGCAAACAAGCCCATGCGCCAACGCGCCGGCACGCTCCACGACGACCAAACACCCCGCTCGTCGGCTATACAAACCTTCCAGAAACACGGCTGCCCGGCGTTCAGCGGCTTTCCTGCGTACACGATATTGACCGACTCGCCGGAGCATACCCGGCCGCTATCCCACAAGTCGCCCCGGCCGGCATCGAGCGACGCCTCGGAGCCGGCTACCAGGATGCGGTACGCCGTTTGCCTTTTTCCGCGCGCCGCGCCGGCTGTCTCCATCCGCCAGCTCAAGCGCGGCTGCGGCACGTCGAGCCCGAGGGGATTTTCCAAGTACTCGCACCTCAACCCGGAGGGGCGGAAACCGGCCGTTTCGTTACCCGCCGGAGGGGTGCAACCGTCAGGCTGTACCGGTGCCGGACGGCTCGTTTCATGCGTATTCATATATTCGGTGTTACAGGCGCCTGCATGCTCCGGCGTGATACGGCCGGTCGCTCCGGCATATTCTCCGGCACATAGCAGGGCCGATATAAAAAAAGTGTAAAGTATTTGTTTCATACATGCATTATAATAAGACATGACAAGAAAGTTCTTTTTCGCTTGCCGCGAGGGCGTCTGCCGACGGCGCCTACCGGCGGTCTTCATTTTTTGGCTTGACCCAAAAAACGAAGCAAAAAAGGTCAAGGGCTACGTCCGCTTCGCTACATCCCGGCTTTCGTTCGCTAAAAGCCCCGAACTCGCTT
>DBGBSM010000077.1:0-7199 GCA_048468815.1 Parabacteroides sp. | reverse complement strand
GTATATGCCCGTACATGGAATTGGTGTTCGCCTTGGGTCGACGAAGCGCCGGGTACTTTCCGTATAGTTGTGAACGGAACGGCTCTCGATAATGAATTGGGACTCGGGAAACAATGGAATTGGGAATACGCCGGGCAGATGGAAATAAAAAATAAAAATAATACTGTCGAATTGCACGATCTCACCGGATTCGAAGGAAGATGCGATGCGATTCTGTTTACGCAGGAAAAAAATGTCCCGATACCGGATAAGGAACTGTCATCTTTTCGGAAAAAGCTTTTGGGCTTACCCCGGAAAGCACCGAGTGCAGGTACATTCGACCTGGTGGTAGTCGGAGCCGGAAGTGCGGGATTATGTACGGCCATAAAAGCGGCCCGGGAAGGATTAAAGGTGGCTCTTATCCATAACCGTCCTGTTCCGGGTGGAAACAACAGTGTGGAAGTACGGGTAGTTGCCAGCGGAGAAATTCAGGTCGAACCTTATCCCCGGCTGGGAGATGTCGTAAGAGAGATGGGACAGATATATAGAACCCCGGATAAAGTAAAAGATATGATTAGCCGGGAAAAGAATCTTTCCTACTATCCCGGTATGCATGTGTTTTCTATCGAGAAAGAAGGAGATAACATCCGGTGTGTAACGGCCAAGCACATAGAAAACGGACAGGAGCAGTCGTTTTACGCTCCCCTTTTTGCCGACTGTACCGGTGATGCCAACGTAGGGTATCTGGCAGGTGCCGAATACAGGGCAGGCCGGGAAATGAGAGCCGAAACGCGTGAAACGTTAGCACCCGACCGACCGGATAATATCACCCTGGGCACTTCCTTGAACTGGGCGAGCGAAGATACGGGCGAACAAGTCGTGTTTTCCGTATGCAACTGGGCCATCCCATTTACAGACGAATCGTGCGAAAAAGTATTTTCCGGGAGTAATTGGTGGGAAACAGGTTTCGGGTACGATCAGGTGCACGAAGCCGAATTTATCCGGGATTATCTCTTCCGCGCCATATACGGGAATTGGTCTTTCCTGAAAAACCGGAGTAAATATAAAGGAGAGTATAAAAACAGGAAGTTAAACAGTCTGTCTTACATTGCCGGTAAAAGGGAATCCCGGCGCTTGATGGGCGATGTGTTATTCAAGCAACAGGATGCGGAAGGCGCTTATGAGCGATACGACGATGCGATTATATACGGGAGTTACTCCATAGACCAGCATTTTCCTACGCCCAAAAATACCTTTTTCTTTCCTGGGGAGGAGTTTATCACTACCATGAAACACGGTTTTAACGACCTGGGTACACCGCGCCGTTATCTGCGCGACGACCAAGTGAATCCTCCTTACCGTATACCCTACCGGTGTTTATACTCGAAGAATATAAATAACCTTTTCATGGCCGGGAGACAGATAAGCGTGTCACATATCGCACTGGCATCGACGCGGGTGCAACGAACTACCGGCATGATG
The DNA here is from genome assembly GCA_048468815.1 of Parabacteroides sp. GTDB lineage: Bacteria > Bacteroidota > Bacteroidia > Bacteroidales > Tannerellaceae > Parabacteroides_B. Next base: position 5,738 of record DBGBSM010000077.1, on the reverse strand, counting down.
GGGGAAGTAGTGGCGGTGGCAGCCGGGATTTGCAAAAAGTATGCCTGTTCTCCTCGTGCGGTTTATACCCACTACCTGGATGAGTTAAAAAATAAATTTAAATAATTGACCTCCGCCTGCAAATACGCTCGTACCGGTTTCGAGAAAGACATTTTATGTTAAGGTCAAGGTATTGTTTGTAACTATTCGTGTTATCGGATATACTTTTAATTAAATGAAGAGTTTGTGTTTTAATTATAATAATGAATCAGATTGGAAAAATTGTATCCGAATATCAAGCTGTTCGAGAAACTGTATATCGACTATTATCCTCTGCTATGTATGATAGCTTACGAATATACCAAAGATAAAATGATGGCTGAGGATATTGTGGGTGAAATATTTCTTAACTTATGGACTAAAAGCGACCTGCTTTCATCGGTCTTTTCATTAAAAGGTTATTTGATAAAATCGACCCGGAATGCCTGTTTGCTGCATTTTCGCAAAAAAAAACTCGAAACATCCGACTGGGACAGTGAAACCGTGAGTAAATACATCCCCTGGAGTACAGACTACCCGCTGGATTTATTATTCGAAAAAGAATTGAGTGAGGTCATCGACAAATCAATTAAAAAGTTGCCGAAAAAGTGCCGTCAGGTCTTTCTTATGAGCAGAGATAAAGAAATGAGTTATACGCAAATTGCGGAAGAATTGAATATTTCCGAAAATACGGTGAAGACCCAAATAAAAACCGCTCTTCTGCGTATCCGGTTTGCGTTAAGAAACTATTACCAAAGTTAATCGCCGGTTAAAAATAAAACTTATAAAACGCTATCCATATGCAACCATGTAAACTATCCGTTTTCTTTTCTGTTTTGCTGTTACCCATCCATTTATTCTCTCAGCCGGTAGCACCGCTCAAGCAGCTCGATGAAAAAAGGGTGTCCGAAATCTCGATACTGTTGTCTGATAGGCCGTCGGGTTTAGGCGTGCCGTACGATGCACGTGAATTCTGGGATCCGTTGGTGAAGAGCGGCCGGTACGACGATTTTCTGAAAGAAATGAAAACCTTCGTATTTCCCGGATTCAGCGAAGAAGCTTATTTTTCGTTGTCTAAAGGTGCGTCGTCTTCGGCGTACGGTTTGGAAATGATGCGTAACAGGATGCGGGGATTGTCTAAGTTAGTATGGGCCGAATGCCTTGAAAACCAAGGTAATTATGTGCCGGTTATCGAAGAAGCCATAACAAGCGTGTTGGCCCAGCCCTCCTGGGTATCGCCCCGGAACGACTATGGCTTTAAAAACTATCACGGCAAAAAATATTCTGTCGAAATCACGACTGCCATGTATGCGCATACGCTTGCTCAATCCCTTTATTTGATGGGCGATAAAATAGAGGCGTCGCTTCGTCGGGCAACCATCGAAGAAATGTATGTTCGCGTATTCGATCCGGTTTTGAGCATCATAAATACGGTGGATACGAAAAGTCCCCTCAACTTTTTAACCATGTCCAATAATTACAATCCCGTTTGTCTGGCAGGGGTGGTAGGGGCGGCTCTTACGGTCATACCCGGTAAAAAAGAGCGTGCCGCGTTTATTCACATAGGCGAATATTATGCACGGAACGGCCTGGGAGGATTTAATGAGGACGGATATTGTACGGAAGGAATGATGTATTATAATTACGGTTTCAAAAACTTCCTGGTACTGCGCCACGTTATATGGCAAGCTACGAGCGGACAGGTAGATCTTTTCTCCGATCCGAAAATTCGCCGCATCGGCTGGTATGCACCTAAAATGCAAGTGATAAATCAGGTATATCCGGCCATTTCGGATTGCGGAAAGCATGTGAAACCCGATTACGAGATGATGTATTATCTGAATCATCACCTGGGAATGGGGCTGCCGGATTACCGCAAGCCGGATAAAAATATAAAAACCGCCGATTTGGCCTTGAGCATCTTGTCCGGGTTCCCGGAAATTCCGGTACCTGTCAAAAGCAGTCCGGATATCGATAAGAAGATGTACGACCCCTTGCGATCTTTTTTCGAAAGTTCGAATGTACTGGTGGCCAGACCATACAAAGACAGCCGTTTCCAGGCAGGAGCGGTTTTCAAAGGTGGCGATAACGGAGAACAACATAATCACAACGACGTAGGCACTTATACGATCGTTGTAAACGATAAAATCATCAGCGGAGATCCCGGAAGCATCCCTTATACAGCCGATATTTTCAATAAGAAGTTCCGGTATACATATAAGACGATCGGTTCATACGGGCATCCGGCTCCCTTGGTAGCAGGTAAACCGCAAAGAACAGGTAAAGAGGCCAAAGCGGTACTACTCGGCAAATACTTCGCCGATGACGCCGATGAAATGCTCGTCGATATTTCGTCGGCCTACGATGAGCCGGCATTAACGAAACTGGAACGCAGGTTCAAGTACGAACGTTCGGGAAAAGGAAAAATAAGTATTACCGACGCCTTTTGTTTCGACACCCCGAACATATACGAAACGGCCCTTATCACTTACGGTAAATGGGAAAAAATTTCTCCGGATAAAATCAAACTCTCGATGGGAAAGGAGAAGGTATTCGTGAAAATAAAAGCCGACCGGCCTTTCGTTTTGAAAGAAGAAACAATAGACGAGGGAGGCGGCGCCTATACGCGTATCGGCATACGGATAGCCGGGAAATGCGAAAAAGGAAATGTAACGTTGGAATATAGTACATACGAATAACCAGTCACGAAAGAATTACAAGAACCTGTTAAAACAGAAAAAATGAAAAAAGCGATTTTCAAGGTTGCCGTTGTTCTTTTAGCCCTGTTTTTCACCGGCGGATTAACCGATTCGTGCTCGTTGCCCGGGAGTACTATCCGGACAAAAAGTAAAAGGACAGAATATAAAATGCGGAAAGGCATCAATGTAAGTACTTGGCTGTGCCATACGCATGCGCGTTCGGGAGGCGAGGCGGAAGGTGCATTTACGCAAAACGACCTGAACGACCTGGCAAACATGGGATTCGACCATATCCGGTTGCCTATCGACGAGAAATTGTTATACCGTACATCCGGTCTCGAACGGGATGAAAAGACGTTCCGGTCGATACACGATATTATCCGGTGGTGCGACAAAGCCGGCATGACTATCGCCATCAATTTTCACATCCCGAAGGCCGGTAAAAAGGTAATTGCTTCTCCCGGCGCGCAAGAAGAACGAAACAGAATAGTCGCTGTCTGGAAAGATTTATCCTCCGAATTCGGTAAATATCCGAACGAACTGGTGGCGTATGAAATATACAACGAACCGAACTTCGGATCGGATGATTTATGGAATGATTTTGCTGCGGATATGATTGGCTGTATACGCGAAAGCGAACCGGAGCGGATTATCATACTCGCGCCTAACGGGAATAATGCGATCGACAAACTGCCGGCATTGCGGCTTCCCGCCGATAAGGAAAATATCATCGTGAGCTTCCATTTCTATCAACCGGCCGTATTGACGCATTACGGGGTAGGCAAGCTCAAAAATATCGCAGTCGGGCTTCAGTATCCGGGTACGATCTTTCCGGAAGGAGCTTTAGACGGTAAAACCGGGGAAGAACAGGCGGTACTGAAACTTTTCAACGGTACTTTCGACCCGGAGGCTCTTACCCGGCGGCTTATGCCTGTCGTGGAGTTTGCCAAAACGAACGGCATCCGCATCCGGTGCGGAGAATATGGCTGTAACGATGCGTATGAAAAAACGACGGGCGACAAGGATTTGAAAGTACGCTGGTTTACCGACATCGTCGCCGTCTTCGATAAGCTCGGTATTCCCCACTGTCTGTGGGGTACCGGGGCTACTTTCGGTTTATTCGATGACAACGGGAAGCTCAAGGATCCCCGGGTAGTAACCGCCATCACCGGATATAAGGAGTAACGGGATCATTCGTACGGAAGGAAAGACATCGAAACTGTCTTTCCTTTCGTTTTTGTCAGCCGGTAAAGATACTTCAATCGGCCGTCCGGAACGAAAATGCCAGCGCCTTCACCTCCGTGCGGAATTTCTTAGGCAAATACACCCGCACGCGGCCGTTCCGGTAAGTCCATTTCACCTTTTTGCCGTCTTGCAGGCAAGTTACCGCCGAACCTTTTGCCGGGATGTTCGTTTCCCACTCGATAAACTGCGGCAATTCCCCCGCGTCGTCGAGCCCATACAAGGCATAAAGCGTTTTGCCGTCTTTATCGGCGGTGAACCACACGTTGCCGCTCCGGTAACACGGCGTGATGCGCGTATTATAAATAGCTTTTCCGTTCAGGCGCATCCATTTCCCTATTTCATGGAAACAAGCCACCACTTCGTCCGGGAAAACCCCTTCCGGCGACGGGCCGGCTCCCAATAACAGGCAGCCCCCTTTCGCTACGATTTCCATCAGCTTCGAAACCACCACCGTAGGCGTTTTGAACGTAGCGTTCGGCACATATCCCCAATCCTTGCTCAAGGTGAGGCAACTTTCCCACGGATAGGGCAGTTGTTTGTCGGGGATTTGCTGCTCGGGTGTTTGGTAATTTTCGTATTTGCCGTGAATCGTGCGGTCTACTACCAGCAAACCCGGTTGCGCCTCCCGTGCCATGGCGGCGATGCGAGGCATGTCGATTTCCGTTTTCCGGTACGGGCTGTTTACCCAACCCCCGTCGAGCCACAGGATGTCGATAGCGCCGTAGTTGTGCATCAGTTCGCTTATCTGGTTGAATGTAAATTGCTTGAACTGCTCCCAGCGCCACGGGTTCCGTTCTATTTTGTAGTTCTGGTGCCGGGTAGGGGTGGCGTACCGGGGCCACCAGTAATATTCGGAGTGCCAGTCGGGCTTCGAGAAGTATGCCCCCACCATCAGGCCGTTGTCGCGGAAAGCCTGGAAAACATACTTCGCCACGTCTGCACGCGGATTCTCCCTGAACGGCCCTTTGGCGATGGAAAAGTCGGAGTAAGCCGTGTTGAACATATTGAATCCGTCGTGGTGCTTGGTGGTGAAGATGGCGTACCGCATGCCGGCGTCTTCGGCCGCTTCCGCCCACTGCTCCGGATTGAAGCGGGTGGGGTTGAATACGTCTTTCAATCCCCAGTACCATTTCTTATAGTCGTCGTAGGCCATCGTGCTGTCGCGCGGAATCCAGTCTTCCTCTTCCGAGCAAATCGACCACGATTCTACGATACCCGGCACCGAATAGAGCCCCCAGTGGATAAGCAAGCCGAACTTCTGGTCTTGCCAGCGGTCGAGTTTGGCGAGCACGGCCGGGTCGTCGGGCCATTCGTATTGGTCGGAACGCTCGTGTACGTATTGGGCGGAGCCGGTAAATGAACAGGCCAGGAGCATGGCGCAGGCGAAAAGGAGCTTACAGCGTTTCATAGAGTAAAGAATTACGATTAGACATAGGGCAAAGGTACGAAATTTGCAGGTGCCTTACACGCAATCATCCCATTTTATAACTATATCGGGCCCCGGGAGTGATACGGCCCCGGCAAAGGTACGGCGTTCTTCCGGGCTGTTTCTGTGCGGGAGTTCTCCCGGCCTTCTGATTCGTTTGCCGTTTCCTGCCGAAGAAAACAGGTTTTTATGCTGCCAGGGTAAACGCATTAAAAAATATCTTGAGAAAGTAATAGATGCAGGTATTGGTTATCCCATCCAGCGCCTTTCCTTTTTGTTTTTATACTGTTCTTTTTAGTTTGATCATTTTTAAGCAATGCCAACGCTACTTTCGAGATGCAGGAGAAGTT
>DBGBSM010000076.1:0-29433 GCA_048468815.1 Parabacteroides sp. | reverse complement strand
ATACCTGCATCGGCGTATGCCGTTTCAGCCAGATGCGCGCCACGCCTAATAAGCCGGCCGCCACCAGAATCAAGGCGAACAACAGGTACGGGTCGGACATCTGCATGTACGCGATACCCATTACGCCGCCCAGCAAGCCGCCGATTCCCAGCATGTGCGCGCTGATTTTCCAGAAGAAATTGATGCACATCGCAGCCACCAGCGCCACAATAGCGCCCGTAAGCACCGAAACGAGCCAGAAAGGCATCAGCATGCGGTACATAAAAAAGAGACAAGCCAGGTCGGAGGTAATCAAAATGAGGTACGGCAGGAAACGCTCTTTCCGGTCGGTAAGCTCCAGGTCGCCGGCGGCGCCGGTTTTCACCATCAGGAAAATAAACACGCCCGGCACGAAAGCCGTGGAAAAAAACACGCCGGCAAGCAAAACCCCTTTCACCGACCACGGATAAACCGCCAGGAAGGTGTAGGTAAGCGCCAGCAACATGCCGTACGTTATCATCAGCAACGGATGAAAGACAGCGGAAACGATAGTCGAAAATAATTTCATAGTCGCAAAATTAAATTTCTTTTCTCAGGCGCGCAACCGGAATACCCAGCTGCTCCCGGTACTTCGCCACGGTACGCCGGGCGATGATATACCCTTTCTCTTTCAAAATAGACGAAAGCTCTTCATCGGTAAGGGGTTTGCGCTTATCTTCCGCTTCGATATGCTCGTGCATGATCTTTTTCACCTCGCGGGTGGAAATTTCTTCGCCGCTATCGGTTTGCATGGACTCGGAAAAGAAATACTTCAACGGATAAATTCCGAAATTGGTTTGTACGTATTTGCTGTTGCTCACGCGCGAAATGGTGGAAATATCGTATCCGCTCCGCTCGGCCACGTCCTTGAGTATCATCGGGTGCAAGGTAGCTTCGTCGCCGGTAAGGAAAAACTCGGGCTGGAGCTGGATAATCGCCTCCATCGTGCGCCGCAGGGTTTCCTGGCGCTGCTTCACGGCGTCGATAAACCAGCGGGCCGAATCGAGCTTCTGCTTCACGAACGTTACCGCATCCTTCATTTCGGACGACTGGTTGGCCTTGTTGCCCGCATAATCTTCGAACATTTCCGAGTATTCCCGGTTCACCCGCATCTCGGGTACGTTCCGGTTGTTCATCGAGAGGAACAACTCGCCGTTATTCGCCTCCACGATAAAATCGGGAATGATTTGGGAAAGAACGGCCGCTATCGAATCGCCCCAGTTGTTACCGGGCTTCGGATTGAGGCCGATAATCTCGCGAATCGCTTTTTTCAGCGCCGCCTCGTCGATGTCGAGGGCGCGGAGTATCTTGTCGTAATGTTTCTTGCTAAATTCGTCGAAATAATCTTTCAGGATACGCATGGCCAGCAGGCAAGCCGGAGTAGACTCCTTTTTTTCCAGTTGCAGCAACAGGCATTCCTGCAAATCGCGCGCGCCGATACCTCCCGGCTCGAAATCCTGAATGATGCGCAGCACCCGCCCGATTTCTTCCGTACTTACATCCTGTCCCGCCTGGAACACCAGGTCGTCGGCAATCGAGGACAAATCGCGCCGCAGGTAGCCGTCGTCGTCGATATTCCCGATGATATACTCGGCAATCGTTTTTTCCTTATCCGACAAATCGCGCAAGCCCAACTGCTCGAGCAGGTACTCGTTGAGCGACTCGCCCGCCGAGAAAGGGATTTCCTCGCGCTGCTCCCGGCGCGAATTGATTTCGTTCAGTTTGTAATCGGGTATATCGTCTTCCGTGCGGTAATCGCCCAGCGACAAATCGGCCTGGGCATCCGCCGGGTTTCCGTCGGGGGCGGCTTCGTCGTAAGGCTCTTCGGCCGACTCGAATTCGCCCGTATCCTCTTTTCCTTCTTCCAATGCCGGATTGTCTTCCAGTTCATGCTTGATTCGCTCCTCCAGTTCGATGGCGGGAAGCTCCAGAAGCCTGATCAGTTGTATTTGTTGAGGCGAAAGTTTCTGCTGTAACTTTTGCTGTAACTGTTGTTTCAACATACCGGTTTAATTCTATGCCGTTCTTTTTTTTCGACATGCAAATATAATCGTTTAGACGGATATGTCCATAGAAATAAACAGTTATTCGCTTTTCGACAACCCGAGGGAAAACCGGATACGCCTGTACGAAACAAAACCGGAACAACCTGCTTGCCCGGCCCGGCGAACCGGAACAGGCGCACGCCGGCCTGTGCAGTACTCCGCCTATCCGGATGCAACCTTTTTCCGTTAGCCGCACGCATGCATCCGTTCGGTTTCTGCTTGCCGAATCGTTTGCCGGCGACGCCGGCTATATTGCCACCGACGGCGGCAAGTTTGCCGCCGTCGCCGTTTTTATTGCCGCCGTCGCCGGCAAACGATTTCCCCTGCAAAAAAATAAAAAAGCGCATTGCCTTTTTACTGTAAACCGTACATCCCCGGAACGGACGTTCTGCTGTGTCCGGTACTACCGGCCGGTCAAGCCGGCGCGTAAAGGTTACCGCTTGCCGGAACAAACACCGCGCCCCTCTTATTTAATGTTAATTATAAGTACTATGTGATACAAGGTACGCTATTAAATTCTACATTTGCCTCCGTATTCCAGTTCAATCTATTATCGGAAACCGCTTGCTATCCGGAACCGGCAAAGAGTTAAAAACCGTAAATCGTGTAACCTTCCGGGCCGAGGCAAGACTAATAATACATACAGAAGAAAATTGCACTTATGATTATTCAATTGCGGGGAATTAACAAAACATACGACAACGGCGCTCCGTTGCATGTATTGAAAGGAGTCGACTTAGACATCGAACGAGGTGAAATGGTTTCCATCATGGGCGCTTCGGGCTCCGGAAAAAGTACGCTGCTCAACATCTTGGGCATATTGGATACGTATGATACGGGCACCTATTACCTGAACGATTTGTTGATTCAAAACCTCACCGAAACCAAAGCGGCCGAACTCCGGAACCGCATGATCGGATTCATCTTCCAGTCGTTCAACCTGATTTCGTTCAAAAACGCGGTGGAAAACGTAGCTCTTCCCCTGTACTACCAGAATATCAGCCGGAAAAAACGGAACGCCATGGCGCTCGAGTACCTCGACCGGGTGGGGCTGAAAGACTGGGCCGAGCACATGCCGAACGAAATGTCGGGCGGCCAGAAACAACGGGTGGCCATCGCCCGGGCGCTGATCGCCCAGCCGCAGATTATCCTGGCCGACGAACCCACCGGCGCCCTCGACAGCAAAACCACCGTGGAAGTGATGCAATTGCTCCGCGAGGTGAACCGGGCGGGCATGACGATGATTATCGTTACCCACGAGCCTTCGGTAGCGCAGGCCACCGACAAAATCATCCACATCAAAGACGGTTTGATAGAATCCATTGAAAAAACGAACGGACATGTTTGATTTCGACAATTTCCGCGAGATATTCTCCACTATCAAGAAAAACAAGCTCCGCACGTTCCTTACCGGCTTTTCCGTAGCCTGGGGAATCTTCATGCTGATTGTTCTGCTGGGCGCCGGCAACGGATTGAAGAACGGGATTATGAACAACTTCCGGAACATTTCGGCCAACAAGGTGTCGGTTTGGCCCGGCTACACCACCCTACCGTATAAAGGAATGCCCACCAACCGCAGCATCCGGTTCAAAGACGAGGATTTGGACGCCATCAAGCACCTGCATTCCGAAATCGACCTGGTGAGCGCCGTGGTAAGCCATTCCGATACGATTTCGTATGGCGAAGAATACGGTAATTACTCGCTGCGGGCCACTTTTCCCGCACATGCGATTATCGACAACATCAAGATGCCGGCCGGAAACGGACGGTTTATCAACGACATCGACATTCGCCAGAAACGGAAGGTTATCGTAATCAGCCCCCGGATGAAGGAAGTGCTGTTCCGTTCCGGCGACCCGCTGGGAAAATACGTAAACGCCGGTAAAGTGGCGTACAAGGTGATAGGCGTATACGAAGACGAAAACAACAGCAACGACGCGCCGGCTTACATTCCTTTCTCGACCGGGCAAACGCTTTACAATTCGAGCTACGGCATCGGCCAAATCTCGTTTACCATCAAAGGGCTGGATACGAAAGAGGAAAACGAAGCGTTCGAACAGCGTTTCCGTGAAAGCATGGGCCGGATTCACCAGTTCGACCCGACCGACAAAAGCTCGCTTTACATATGGAATACGGCCGAAGACTTTATCATGTTCAACGGCATGATGAACGCCATCACCCTCTTTCTATGGATTATCGGCATCGGTACGCTTACCGCGGGAATCGTAGGCGTTAGCAACATCATGCTGATTACCGTGCGCGAGCGCACCCGCGAGTTCGGTATCCGGAAAGCCATCGGGGCTACGCCGTTCTCTATTCTGAAACTGATTATCATCGAGTCGATTCTGATTACCGCCCTCTTCGGCTATGTAGGCATGGTGATGGGCATCGGCCTTACCGAAGGGGTGAACTATGCGATGGAAATGATGAACATCGGCAAGAGCTCGGGCGAAGACGAAATGTCGATTTTCCTGAATCCCACGGTAAACCTGAACATCGCCATCGCCGCTACCGTACTGTTGATACTGGCCGGCGTGCTGGCCGGTTACTTCCCGGCTCGGAAGGCGGTAAAAGTAAGCGCCATCGAAGCGATGCGAACCGAATAAACGAACGATCATCTATCCAATAAAAATAACGACATCATGTTTGATATAGACCGCTGGCAAGAGATATGGATTACGATTACCCGGAACAAAACGAGGAGTTTGCTCACTTGTTTCGGCGTTTTCTGGGGAATCCTGATGCTGGTTATCCTGTTAGGCTCCGGCAAGGGAATGCAAAACGGCATTTTCAAGAATGTAAACGGGTTCGCCACCAATTCGTGCTTTTTCTACACCGAACGCACGGGCGAACCGTACAAAGGGTACAAGAAAGGCCGTTACTGGAGCATGCGCAACCGCGACCTCGATGCGATTAAGCAACGGGTGCCGGGCATCAAGTACATCTCGCCCATGCACTGGGGGCAACAAGGAAGCAACAACGTGGTTCGCGGACAGAAGGCCGGTAGTTTCAACGTACGCGGCGTATATCCGGATTATTTCAACATCGAAACGCAGCATGTGTACTACGGACGTTTGCTCAACGAAATCGACTTGCAGGAAAAACGGAAGGTATGCCTCATCGGTACACGGGTACACGAGGTGTTGTTCAAGCCCGACGAAGACCCTACCGGCCAGTATATCCGGGTAAACGGCATTTATTACCAGGTGGTGGGCGTAATCAAGGCCAAGCCGCGCGCCAGCATCGGCGGACGCACGGAATCGAGCGTGATGCTGCCTTTTTCCACGCTGCAACAGGTTACGAACAACGGCGACCGGTTCTGGTTTCTGTGTATCACGGGCGAAGACGGATACTCGTGCGAAAAAATAACCGACGACGTGAAAACGTTGCTCAAGGCGCAGAACGAAATTTCGCCTACCGACCCGCAGGCCGTGGGTTCGTTCAGCATCGCCAAGCAGGCCGAAACGTTCGACAAGCTGTTCCTCGGCATCGACATGCTGGTATGGCTCGTCGGGATGGGTACGTTGCTGGCCGGCATCATCGGGGTGAGCAACATCATGATGGTAACGGTAAAGGAGCGTACCAAGGAAATCGGCGTACGCCGGGCGTTGGGGGCGAAACCGTTCAATATCATCAGCCAGGTGATGAGCGAGAGCCTGGTGCTTACGGCGCTGGCCGGGCTACTGGGACTCACGGTGGGCGTGTTCCTGCTCGACGTGGTGAACCGGGTGCTGGAATCGGCGCCCCAGAAAGACGGCACCTTCTTTTCCAATCCGGAAATCAACATCCAAACGGCGGTAGCGGCCACGGCCATTCTGCTGGTAAGCGGCTTGATGGCCGGCCTGATTCCGGCCTGGCGCGCCATGCAAATCAAAGCCATCGATGCCATACGCGAAGAGTAAAACAATAATAAAACTACAAAAATAAGAACAACATGAGAAAGATTGTCAGAATCGTTATTCTCGTACTGGTCGGCTTAGCCGTAATCGGGACCTTCTATTTTTTATGGAAAAAATCACGTCCGGTTATTACGAAGTACGAAATAGTCGAGCCCAAGCGGGATACCATCGAAACGAAAACGGTTGCTACCGGTAAGGTAGAACCACGCGACGAGGTGCTTATCAAACCGCAAATGTCGGGCATTATCTCCGAAGTATTGAAAGAAGCCGGACAGATGGTGAAGGCGGGCGAAATCATCGCCAAAATCAAGGTGATTCCGGAAATGGTTCAGCTCAACAGCGCCGAATCGCGGGTACGGGTAGCCAAAATCAACCTGGAGCAGATTACGGAGACATACAAACGTGACAAACAGCTTTTCGAACAGGGAGTGATTGCGAAAGAAGACTACGAGGTGTCGCTGGCTAATTTCCGGAAAGCGGAAGAAGAAGTGGATAACGCACAGGATGCGTTAGACATTATCCGGGAAGGGATTTCGAAGAAGTCGGCCGCCCTGAGTACCACGCAGGTACGCTCTACCATCACGGGAATGATTCTCGACGTGCCCATCAAGGTAGGTAACTCGGTTATCCAGTCGAACACGTTCAACGACGGAACCACGATTGCCACGGTAGCCGATATGAACGATATGATTTTCAAAGGGAAGGTAGACGAAACGGAAGTGGGCCGCATCCACGAAGGTATGCATATCAAGCTCACGGTGGGCGCACTCGACAGCCGAAAGTTCGATGCCGTACTGGAATACGTAGCGCCGAAAGGGGTGGAAGAAAACGGAGCGGTGATGTTCGAAATCAAGGCGGCCGCCACGATTCCCGACGATGCGTACGTACGCGCCGGGTATAGCGCCAACGCGGAAATCGTATTGAAACATGCCGAAAACATACTCACGGTACCCGAAAGCACCATCGAGTTCAAGGGCGACTCGGCCTTCGTGTACATCGTGAAACAGGAAGAACCGGAGCAGGTGTTCGAAAAAACGCCGGTGAAAGTGGGCTTGTCCGACGGGATTAAAATCGAAATACAGGAAGGGATTACCGAACAGGATAAAATACGGGGTGCCGTTGTTTCCGACAAAAAATAAACAGGGAAGCGTATGAAAAAGAGTATTATTTTCCGGAATGCGGTGCTGGCCGCTCTCTGTTTGTGTTCGTTGGGAGCGTATGCCCAGGAGGAACCCGCCAAGCAATGGACGCTGGAAGAATGCATCCGGTATGCCATCGAGCACAATATCGACTTGAAGCAGAAAGAGCAGGTAGAGGCTGCCCGGGCAGTAGAACTGAACACGAGCAAGAACAGTTGGCTGCCGAACCTGAACGCGAACCTGGGACAGAACTTCGACTTCGGGCGCTCGCCAACGAAAGAAGGGATTATCGTAGACCAGAACTCGGTTAACTCGTCGTTCAGCATCCAGACGTCGATGCCGCTGTTTACCGGGCTGCGTATCTACAACGAGATACAGGTGCGCAAACTGGATTTGAAGGCGGCCACCGAGAACCTGAACAAGGCGAAAGACGACCTCACCATCGGCGTTACGTCGTATTACGTGCAAGTGTTGTATAACAAAGAAATCTTGCGGGTAGCCGATATGCAGGTGGAACTGAGCCGTGAGCAGGTAACGAAAACCGAAGCGATGGTAAACGCCGGTAAAGTGCCGTTGTCGCAATTGTACGACATCAAGGCGCAATTGGCGAAAGACGAAGTAACGCAGACGGACGCGCGGAACAACGTAAACCTGGCGTTGCTCGATTTGGCCCAGGCGCTCGAAATGGAGAAAAGCGGCGAAACGCTCGCCATCGCCGACCCGATAGCCGGCAACCCGGTAGAGCTGTATATGAGCAGCATCCTGCCGCCCGACGATATTTACCGCCATGCGGTTACGTTCAAGCCGCAAATCAAGGAGCAGGAGTATTTGCTGGAAAGTAACCGGAAAGCGCTGAAGGTGGCCCGGGCGGCCTTCTTTCCGCAACTGAGCCTGAATGCGTATTACAGCAACGGGTATTACCATTACAACGGACAAACGAACACGTCTTTTTCGGAACAGTTGAAACAGAACGAACGGAAAAATATCGGATTGAGCCTGTCGATTCCGTTGTTCAACCGGCTTACCACGCGCAATGCGGTACGGAGCTCGCGCATCGCCATCCTGAACCAGGAGCTGACGATGGAGAATACGAAAAAGACGCTGTACAAGGAAATCCAGCAGGCGTATTACAATGCGGTGGCGGCACAGGAAAAATACAACGCCTCGGAGAAATCGGTGGTGGCTACCCGCGAGGCGTTCAAGTATGCCGAAGAGCGGTACAATGCGGGCAAATCGACGGTGTTCGAATTCAACGACGCCAAGACGAAGTACGCCCAGAGCTTAGCCGAACAGGCGCAGGCGAAATACGATTACGTGTTACGCACGAAGATTCTCGATTTCTATAACGGAACGCCCATCCGGTTATAAACAGCCGGTTACCCGAAAATACAGCCTGCCGTACGCCCGGTTACTTATTCCGATGCGTACGGCAGGTCGCGTTTCCGGGCTTAAAAATAAAACAGTTCGATTCCCTACCACACCTACCTATACCAGGAAAGCTCCCTCCCACTGCACATAGTTCCAACGGCACCACAGCCTCCCTTCTTCTCGACGCCCATGGTGCCGAGCCAGTGCCCTTGCGGCGAGCGAAAAACAAAGCCGGCTACCTGCCGGCTCTCGGTATAATCGCTTCGCCCGTATGATGAGGATACCCCGGCGTATGGGCGCGGTACCGTTCGTCGGCTTTTACCGAAAGAGAACGGTAATCGTCGCCGGTACGCAGGATATAATCGTCGAGTAACGCGCGATGTCGCAGTAACACGTCGCGGTACTCCGCCAAGTTCGCCAGGTTCCGCTTCTCCAACGGGTCGCTTTGCAAGTCGTACAGTTCCTCACCCCCTTCCAGGTAATGCGTATATTTATACCTTTCCGAGCGAATCATCCGGCCCGGCGTAACGATATGCTCGTACTCGCTGTGCCACTCCGACGCTACGTACGGATGGCTTTCCCGTTGGTTTCCGCCACGTAACAAGGGTGCCCAACTGACTCCCCTTTTCCCGGCAGGCACTTCGATTCCCGCCAGTCCGCAAAGCGTAGGCAACAGGTCGGTGGTTACCTGCACCAGCGCCGGTACCTGTTCGGGCCGGCTTACGATTCCCGGGCCGGATACGATAAAAGGCACGTTCGTTACTTCTTCGTAGAACGAAATTTGCTTGGTTATCATCCGGTGCGAAGCCATCCCGTCGCCGTGGTCGGCCAACACCACCACGATGGTATTCCGGCCTTGCGGCGTAGATTGCAACGCGGCCATCACCTGCCCGATTTGCCGGCAAACCCTCCGGGTGTAATATTCGAAGGCGGCGATGTAATGCCGGTAATTGGTTTCGCTCCAGTGAGCGGCCTGCGTCATCCGGCGGTGGCTGCAACAAATGTACCGCACCGGAAGCGGAAGCGATTCCCAATCGGTTACCTCGAAATTATCCGGAAGTTCGGGCAGGTCGCCCTGGAACGGCGGGTCGATATGAACGCCTTCGTTCGCCCCCACATACCCGCAGATGTTATGTGGATTCTGAAAATCGGCGATACAGATAAACGGGGTTTGCGGCGCATCGGATAAAAAGGCCACCACGTCTTTGCAGGTACCCACATCCTTGAAGCTATCGGGATTAACCGGGAAGTTCGCATCCTCGAACGGCTCGGGTACCGGTTCCTTGTGAACAAAGCCCCGCAACGCGCCCCGGTCGTGCGTTTTACCGAAATGCACGGCCGTATACCCGTTGGATGCGAATACCGTGCCCAGCGTAGGGATGCTGTCGGGTACCGGTTCGTTAACGGGTGCGCCCGAGTTGGAACGCACATCCGTTTCGTGCGGCATCATCCCCGTCCAAAGCGCCGCACGCGAAGGCTGGCTCAGCGGGCAGCCTACATAAGCATTCGCAAAGACGACTCCCTGCCGGGCGATGGAGTCGATAACCGCCGTATTTCCCCGGCTTTGCCCGTAGGCGCCTACCACCCGTTGCGTGAGGTGGTCGCACTGGATAATCAGGATGTTGGGACGTTCCTTGCGGGCGAATGCGGCGCTTACCGCCAAACAGCTTGTTACTAAAAATGGTATTCGTTTCATATAAGTATTATGTATTATCTTCTTCTGAGTAACCGGCCGGGGCATAGCCAACCGGCACCGTGCTGTTGCCTCCCCGGTAAGTGCCGGATTCGGAGTTGCACCCGCCTTCGTCGTTGCGGCCGGATGCCGGTTAGGGCAGCGGCACCATTGGCCGGCGTCCGTAATTCAGTTTCAGTCCGGTTTCGTACGCTTCGGGGCCGTGCAGGTCGCGAATGTCCAACTCGCCTACATTTACGAGGATACCCCGCGCCATCAGTCCGGCATCCTCGTTTTGGGTACGGGGTAATGTTTCGGCCGCTTGCTTCAGCTCCGGCAGAAAGGGCCGGATGTACTCGCGCATTTCCGGGTCTGCTGACAGGCATTCGAGGGAAGAATAGCCTATTTTCCGCTCTTCTTCGCGTACCGGATTCAACAGCCGGGCGATTCCCTCGGACGGATGGCCGGCGTACGCCGCTGCATAGGCCGCTTCGGAAGCCACATAGGGATTGTCGTCGTGCAAAAGGGCCAAGAGCTGTTCCGGGCACTCCGGCAGGTTCCTTTCCGTGGCCAGCCGGGCGATTCCTACCACACCCCAGAACCGGACGTCGGGCAGCGGGCTGTGAATGGCTTCGGTCAATACCGGAAGGTCGGCGGGCGTAGCGGTGCCGGCCGTTTCGGCAAGCCGGTACAAGGTATCGAGCGGATACCGTTCTTTACGCACTTTTTCGTAAAGGGTATGCCCGGTACGGGAAGTGGGGAGGAAAAAGCCCAGGTCGCAGGTGGCACGGATGTGGGCGGACAGGGCTTTCCGCATTTTCTGCAACACGGCCGCATGCTCGGGCGAGCCGGACAAGTCGTGCAGTTCGCCGGGGTCGTTCTCCAGGTCGAACAGCATTTCGGCCGGATGTGCCCGGAAGGGTTGTTCCCAGGCGGGGCAGGTGTTGTGGCCGCCCAGCACCCAGGCATCCCAAGCTTTGTTGGAGGGCATTCCCCACTGGTAATAGTTGCGGAGCGCGAACGGACGGTAAGGAAGGTAACTGCGCATGTATTTAAAGCGTCCGTCGGTGACGGCGCGTACCGGCATGAAGTGATGCAACTGATTGGCAGCGAAGGCGAATTGCATTTCCCGTTTTTTCCGGCCGGCATATTTCCCGAACAGCGCTTTCCCTTGCATGGAAACGGGGGGTTTCACGCCGGCCAGGCTCAATACCGTAGGGCCCAAATCGGTAAAGTTGACCAGGCTGTAGTCTTTTCCGCGGGTTTCGCCGGCGAGGTGTTTCCATTTGGGAGGGAAGTAAACCAAGAGGGGTACCCGGAGGCCGCTTTCGTAGAGGTAGCCTTTTCCGCGCGGAACGCAACCGCCGTGGTCGCTGAAAAAGAAGATGACGGTATTGTCGTCGAGCCCTTTCGCCTTCAGGTCGTCCAGGAAAAAGCCGAGCCAGGTGTCTACGTCCTGCACGGCTTCCAGGTGGCCGGCGTAGTCGGAACGCACTTCGGGGAGGTCGGGCACGTACGACGGCAGGGTAAGGCGGTACGGGTAGATGCCTTCTTTCGTATAGTCGCGGCGCCCGTCGGTATGGAAGGTGCGGATGCGCCCCATGTGCGAGGTCACGGTGTTGAACACGGCAAAGAACGGCTGCCCGTCGGGACGCTCCGGACTGTTATACGAGGCTTTCTTGCCGCACTCGTCCCAGCAGCTTTTATTATCGGTGGTAGAGTTGTAATGGGTTTTACTGTTGTTGGTGCAATAGTAACCAGCTTCGCGCAGGTACCGGGGAAAGAAAATCCCTTCCGGCGTGTCGTAGGGCACGGGGTGCACGTCCATCCCGTAGGTAGTGGCATAGCAGCCGGTGATGAGGGAGGAACGGGCGGGCGAGCTCTGGGGGGCGACCGACCAGGCGTTCATGAACTGTACTCCGCGGGCGGCGAGGCTGTCGGCGTTGGGAGTGTGTACGTCGGGATTGCCGTAGCAGCCGAATTCGTACGAGCTGGTATCCTCGAAGGTAAGCCAGAGGATGTTGGGCTTCTCGGCGGCTTCGCCCCGGAGGAGGGGGAGGCTGCAGAGGGTGGTACAGGTAAGAAGGGTGATGTTTTTCATGTTTTATGTTGTTTTGTCGGTTGCCGGGGGTAGTTCTTTTTCGAAAGAACTTTTGAAGAAAACGTTGCTTTCTGGCGGAGAGTGGCTTTTCTCCGGCGAGGCCGGGGTAGGCCGTTATTGCGGCGGGGTTCCCTTCGCTCGCCGCGAGGATGTCTGTCGACGGCTTCGGTTCTTTTTCGAAAGAAACGAAGGTAGAAAACTTGACTTTCTTTGCGAAGGCTGGCTTGTTTTCTAATTTGCCGGTTTAGGCCGTTACCACGGCAGGTCTTCATTTTTTGGCTTGACCAAAAAAGGTCAAGGGGCTAACGCTCGCTCGCTAAAAATGGCACTCCACTC
This sequence comes from Parabacteroides sp., assembly GCA_048468815.1. Classification (GTDB taxonomy): domain Bacteria; phylum Bacteroidota; class Bacteroidia; order Bacteroidales; family Tannerellaceae; genus Parabacteroides_B. The sequence continues at coordinate 16,855 of DBGBSM010000076.1, read as the reverse complement.
ACTGAAGGCCCCGAACTCGCTCGCTATGCTCACTCAAACAGCGTCGCCTTCCGGGCGTTCGCTCCGTTCCATTTTCTTCACGCTCGCTCACTGAGGCCCCGGGGTCCCATACGAAGTGGCCGCCTTTACACCATACGGTAGAACTACCGTTCAGCCGATAGAGCCAACGCATCGCCCGCGTCAGGAACGGGATAAAAGAGGCGACCGGGTTCTTTCCGGCTAAAGTAGGGGATTCGGTTCGAACGGGCTGTTGCGAATACGTAAAAAGATGCCAATATTGTTTACCGGTTCGATTTTTGCACAAAATCGGCAGTGATTCTACAAAAATAGGGTATTCCTGTACGAATGTAGTACAAAAGCGGATAAAAAGCGACAGTCAGGACAGATACAAAAAATTACTTTTGAACGAAAACAACCTGCACAAACGATTTGCTCCTTATTTTAACCGACAGATGAAAACACTTCGATTTCCACGAACACTTTGTATCCTTATTCTATTTCCTTTTACCTGGCATGCCCGCGGGGCGGAAAACATCCGTTTTTCCCATATCGGACTGGAAGACGGGTTGTCGCACAGCTCGGTTTTCGCCATCGACCAAGACAAAGAAGGTTATTTGTGGTTCGCCACCTCCGACGGCGTAAACAAGTACGACGGGTATAATTTTACGGTATACCGCCACCGGTATGCCGATGCCGAAAGCATTGCCAGCGACGCATCCCGGTGCATCGCCCTCGACGCTGCCGACCGGATCTGGATCGGCACCTGGGAAGGGTTGTCGCGGTACGAACGCGACCGGGACGCTTTTTCTAATTTCGCGTACCGGAAAAACGGAAAAAACGTAGCCGTCAACACCCTCCTTCCGCTCGACTCCACCCGGCTGATGCTGGGAACGGCCGAAGGTATCCTGCTGTTCGACGCGGTAACGGAACGTTTCCTGGCCGACACGCTCCCGGTGGCCGTGCATGCGTTGAAAAACGCCGCATTGATGCGCCGGGACGATATCGTTTACATCGGCGTAGAGAACGGGTTGTACGGTTATTCCCTCTCGAAACGGACGGTACGGAAACTGGTCGGTTTTCCGGGACAATCGAGCATACAGGCTCTTCTGTGCCAGCAGTTCAACCGGATCTGGATCGCCACCGAAGGCGACGGCTTGTATGTGTACGACATCCAGTCGGGCCGGTTGAAGAACTACCGGTACGCCGACGGCGCCGGATTGAGCTCGAACCATGTGCGCTCACTGGCGGTCGACCTCGACAACCGGGTGTGGGTAGGCACCTACAACGGCCTGAATATTTACAAGGAAAGCGAAGACCGGTTCGTTTCGCTGAAAAACTCGGCCGTGCAAGACGGATGCTTGTCGCACAACTCGGTGCGCAGCATCTTCAAAGACTCGCAGGGCGGCATGTGGCTGGGCACCTATTGGGGCGGACTGAACTACTACCACCCGCTGTGCAACCGGTTCCAGCACATCAAGCGCATCCCGTTCCTGAACTCACTGAGCGACAACGTAGTGAGCTGCATCGTGGAGGATAAGGACGCGAACCTCTGGATCGGCACGAACGACGGCGGACTGGACTTTTATGACAGCAACCGGAAGAAATATACGAATTACCTGTTCGACGACGACGGGCAGGACACTCCTTTCAAGGATATAAAAGCGGTGTATATCGACGAAGCGTCCGGCAACGTGTATGCAGGCGCCCATGCCGGGGGGATGCTGGTACTAAACCGCAAAACCGGGCGCCGTGAATACTTCAACCGCCGGAACAGCAATTTACCGAGCAACAACATTTATTCCATCCTGTCGGACGGGGCGGGCGGCCTGTGGGTGGCGTCGCTGGAATACTTGCTCCGCTTCGACCCGCATAAGCGGCTCTTTACCGTAGTAGACCAAGACAGCGAAGGGCGGCCGCTGCGACCGGACAACCGGTTGTTGTTCCGCGACTCGAAAAAGCGGTTGTGGGCGGCGGGCGACCGGGGACTCTCGATATACACGCAGGAAGGAACCGCCTTACGGGAAAACACCGATTACATACTTCCGCCGGTATTGTCGCATCTGTTTATCAACTGCATACACGAATCGTCGACCGGCGTTATCTGGATAGGCACCCGGAACGGTCTGTTCGGCTTGACGGAAAAGAGCGACCGGTTCGTACGCTACACGGTAACCGACGGGCTGCCGAGCAACGTGATTTACGGCGTATTGGAAGACGCTTACCGGCGCCTCTGGATAAGCACCAATTCCGGGTTGAGCTGCCTGGGCCCCGAAAGCGGCAAAATGCGTAACTTCACCGTAATCGACGGGTTGCAAAGCAACCAGTTCAACGCCGGCTCGTATTGCCGCACCGGTTCGGGGCAAATGCTTTTCGGAGGTATCGACGGCATCACGTCGTTCTGCCCCGAAACACTGGTGGATAACCCGTATACCCCGAAGCCGGTTATCAACAAGCTGTTCGTGTTCAACAAGGAAGTGTTGCCCGGCGACGAAACGGGCATCCTCGAAAAAAGCATCGAAAAGCAGGAACGCATCACACTCGCGTCGTCGCAAAACTCCTTTTCCCTTTCATTCGTCGTATCGAACTACATCGCGGGCCGCCACAACACGTTCGCTTACCGGTTGCACGGATACGACAAACAGGAATACCGCCAGGAAGATACACGCCCCGTTTCGTACGCCAACCTGCCGGCCGGAGAGTATACGTTTTCCATCAAGGCAGCCAACAACGACGGCCTCTGGAACGAGGTGCCGGCCCTGCTGCACATCCGGGTGCTGCCGGTTTGGTACCGCACCTGGTGGGCGCTGGCTTTCTTCGCCGCCACGTTCGTCGTGCTGGTTACGCTGGTGTTCCGGTTTTTCTGGATACGGAAAAGCATGCAGGCCGAAATCCGCATGGAGCGGCTCGCCAAGGAGAAACAAGAGGAAATCAACCAGATGAAAATCCGTTTTTACATCGACATCTCGCACGAGCTGCGCACTCCCCTCACGCTGATTACGGCGCCCTTGCAGGAATTGCTCAACCGCATTCCGGGGCACTGGGAACACGAGCAACTGCGCTACATCCAGCGCAATGCGAACCGGTTGCTGCACCTGGTGAATCAACTGATGGACTACCGGCGCGCCGAGTTAGGCATCTTCCGGCTACAGGCGGTTCGTGCGAACGCTTACCGGCGCGTACTGAACTGTTTCCTGAATTACGAGAAGCTGGCGCGCAAAAAAGACATCGACTACAACCTGCACACCGAGTTGCAGGATAAAAAGGTATTGTTCGATGCGAACTACCTCGATTTGATTGTGAATAATCTCCTCTCGAACGCCTTTAAATATACGGCCGAGGGCGAAAGCGTCACGGTAAGGCTGTACGAGGAAGGAAACCGGCTGGCGGTAGAGGTGGCCGACACCGGCGCCGGCATTCCCGCCGATAAGCAAACGCGAATCTTCGAGCGTTTCTACCAAGCAGAAAACGAACGCGCCGGAAGCGGCATCGGCTTGTCGCTGGTGCAGCGCCTCGTGGAGCTCCACCACGGGGAAATCACCGTAAGCAGCGAAGTAGGGAAAGGCTCGGTGTTCACCGTGTTCTTTCCGCAAGACGAATCGGTTTACAGCCCGGAGGAACTGTCGGACGAACCGGAGGAAGCGGAAGACGATGTGCCGGCGCATTCTCCGCATACGCACCCCGTGTATACCGGCGACGAAGATACTACCCAGCCGGCCGGTCCGGCCGGCGAAGCACACGGTAAATACGGAACCATCCTGCTGGTGGAAGATAACGAAGAGCTGCGGCAATACGTGTCGGCCGGCCTGTCGGAGCAGTTCGACCTGCTGGAAGCGGAAACCGGCGAGCGGGCTCTGGAGCTGCTGAAAGAGCAGGAAGTGGATTTGGTCGTTACCGACGTGATGATGCCCGGCATGGGCGGCATCAAACTATGCAAACGGCTCAAGCAAAACCTGCGCACCTGCCATATCCCGGTGTATATGTTGTCGGCCAAGACCGACATCAAATACCAATTGGAAGGGTTGCAGGTGGGAGCCGACGACTACATCCCGAAACCGTTTTCGCTCACGGTATTGAAAAGCAAAATAAAAAACATGCTGCGCACCCGCGCCCGGATGTTCGAGCGTTACTCCGACAGCATCGAGATAGAGCCGGAGAAAATAGCCGGTAACCGCCTCGACGAAGAACTGCTGCGCAAGGCGGTGGCGGTAGTGGAAAAGCATATCGACGACACCGATTTCTCGACCGGCCAGTTCGCCAGCGAGATGAACATGAGCCGCTCGAACCTCCACCTGAAGCTGAAGGCGGTTACCGGCAAGTCGGCCATCGACTTTATCCACCGCATCCGCTTCAACCGGGCATGCCAACTGCTGAAGGAAGGGAAGTACAGCGTATCGGAAATCAGCTTTATGGTAGGATACAGTACGCCTTCTTATTTCGCCGCCTGCTTCAAGAAATACGTGGGATGCCTCCCCACGGAATACGGAAAGAAGGCCTGAAAGGGGGCGTTTACACAAAACCGGCAGCGTTTGCACAATCTTATTATCCGAAATCAGAAAAAACGAAAGAACCCGAAACAATCCTTTTCCCCGCTTTTTTACCGGCCGCATACATTTGCTTCCGGTAAAAAAACGAATTCTGAAGTTAAACCTTAGATGAATTATCATGCACAAAATGAAAGTAGCATTTCTGACGGTTATCCTTCTTATCGCTACCCTGCCGGCTTACGCGCAGCGCACAGCCGTGACCGGGAAAGTAGTCGATAACGAAGGGTACGAAGTAATCGGGTGCAATGTCACCCTCAAAGGAGTAACCGGCGTAGGTACCGTAACCGACGTAAACGGCGCTTATTCGCTGGAAGTAAACGACGCCTCCAAAAGCGTCTTGGTATTTACGTACGTAGGTATGACCCCGCAGGAAGTGAAAGTAGGCGGCCGGCGGGTTATCGACGTAACGATGCAACCTTCTGCCATCGCCTTAGACGAAGTGGTAGCCATCGGCTACGCCACGGTACGGCGGAAAGACCTCACCGGCTCGGTGGCTTCGGTAGGAAGCAAAGAGTTATCGAAAGTGCCCGTAAGCGACGTAACGCTGGCGCTGGCCGGACGGATGGCCGGCGTACAGGTGATGCAGAGCGAAGGTGCGCCCGGCGCCTCTATCTCCATCCGGGTGCGAGGCGGTATTTCCATTACCCAAAGCAACGAACCGCTGTATATTATCGACGGCTTCCCCGATGAAGACGGCATGAACACCCTCGACCCGGCGGAAATCGAAACCATCGACATCCTGAAAGATGCGTCGGCTACCGCGATTTACGGGGCGCGCGGAGCCAACGGTGTCGTGGTGATTACCACCAAGAGCGGCCGGAAGGGGGGTAAAACCACCGTTACATTCGACACCTACGTAGGGTTCAAGAAAATCGCGAAGAAACTCGACGTGCTTTCGCCTTACGAATTCGCCAAGCTCGACTACGAACGCCGTGTGTACGACGCTACGACCGACGCCGATTGGGAATCCGACATCAAAGCGTTCGAGAAGAACTACGGCCCGTACGCCGACATCGCTTCGAACTACGCTAACCGGAAAGGGATAGACTGGCAGGAAGAAACGCTGGGCCGCACCGCCTTGACGCAAAGTTACCGCGTAGGGGTTACCGGAGGCTCCGACAAGCTGAACTACAGCCTGGCTTATGCCTATTACGACGAAGAAGGAGCGATGGTGTACAGCGGCAACAAGAAGCACAACATCTCGTTCAACATGAACCACCAGGTAAACGACCGGCTGGCTATAAACGCCCGCATCAGCTACGACCAGATGCGCACGGAAGGCATGGGTACCTCGGAAGGGGGCGACCGTTTCAATAAAATGCAGCATATCCTGCAATACCGGCCCATGATCGGCATCACAGGCACCGACGACATGTTGCTCGGCGACGAAGACCCTTTATTCGTAGACGACTCGGGCAACGTGATGCAGAACCCCTTGCTGTCGGCCGCCGAAGAAACGAAGGACCGCGAATTCCGTACGTTCCAGGCCAACGGCGGGTTTACGCTGAAACTGTTCAAAGGGTTGTCGTTCCGCAATACCACCGGCATGCGTTACCAAACGCGCCGCAACGACATCTTTTACGGCGACAAGTCGGTTACCGGTAAACGGTCGAGCATCAACGGCAGTATCCAGAATATCGAGAACAGCAGTTTCCAGACGTCGAACGTATTGACTTATAACTGGAAGAATACGCGGCACGACCTCACGGCGATGGCCGGGCAGGAATACGTGAACCGCTGGACACGCAATTTCAAAGCGTCGGCCACCAACTTCCCGAACGACGAAATCGGGCTGGCCGACTTGTCGCTGGGCCTCCCGGGCGTACCCGAATCGAGCGAGAACTACGACGACAAATTGCTTTCGTTCTTCGCCCGCGTGAATTACGGGTTTATGGATAAGTATTTGTTTACGGCCTCCGTCCGTGCCGATGGCTCGTCGAAGTTCGGAAAGAACAACAAATGGGGGTATTTCCCCGCCTTCTCGGCCGCCTGGCGCCTCAGCGAAGAAGAGTTTATCAAAAACCTGAACGTTTTCTCCGACCTCAAGTTCCGGCTGGGCTACGGTATGGCGGGAAACAACCGGATAGACAGCTACCAGAGCCTGGCGGTGTTGAGCTCGGTAACGTACCCGAACGGCGAATCCACCCAAGCCGGTTACGTGTCGAAACAGGTGCCGAATCCGGATTTGAAGTGGGAAGCCAACAAAACGTTCAACGTAGGAATGGACTTAGGCTTCTTTAACCAACGGCTTACCATCTCGCCCGAATTTTACATCAATAAAAGCAGCAACTTGTTGATTGCAGCCCGTTTACCGGGTTCGGCCGGATACTCGTCGATGGTAATCAATGCGGGCGAAACGGAAAACAAGGGGATAGACCTGACCGTCAACACGGTAAATATCGCCACGAAGCGTTTCACTTGGAACACGGCGATTACGTTATCGCACAACAAAAACGCCGTAAAGAAACTGACGGGCGAAGAAGTGCAACTGTGGGAAGCCAAGTTCGGCTACAACCAGAATACCCATATCATCGAATTAAACAAGCCGTTAGGCCAGATGTACGGCTATGTAACCGACGGACTGTACCAGGTAGACGACTTTACGTACGATGCCGCTTCGAAAACGTACACGCTGAAAGACGGCGTTCCGTATATGGGCGACAAAGGGAACGTACAGCCGGGTATGTGGAAGTTCAAAAACCTCGATGGCAGCGCCGACAACAAGATTACGGAAGAGGATAAAACGGTAATCGGAAACGCCTATCCGAAGTTCTACGGCGGTATCAACAACACCTTTACTTACCGCGACTTCGATCTGAGCATATTTTTGACGTACAGCTACGGCAACGACGTATTCAACGCCACCAAGCTCACGAACACGAAAACGGCCTTGCAGAACAACAACGTACTGGCTGTAGCCGACTCCGACCATCGCTGGGTGTTGGTTAACGAGGCGGGCAACCGGATTACCGACCCGCAGGAAATGGCTTCGGTGAACCGCGGAAAAACAGTGGCCGCCATCTACGACAACGAAATCGGCGACACGTACGTGCATTCGTGGGCGGTGGAAGACGGTTCGTACCTGAAACTGAGCAATATCACGTTGGGGTATACCTTCCCCGCCAAATTAATCGGCAAAACAGGATTGAGCCGGTTGCGCCTGTATGCTACGGGTACGAACCTGCTTACCTGGACGAAATATTCGGGTTTCGACCCGGAAGTGTCTACGATGGGCAGCGGCCTGACGTCGGGCGTAGACTTCGGCGCCTATCCGAAAAGCCGCTCGTTCGTAGTGGGTATCAATGTGGCATTTTAACGAACTTAAAAAAGAAAGACGATGAGAAAATCAACACTATATGCGCTCGGCGCGCTTCTGGCCTGGGGAACGGTTTCGTGCGAGCTTACCGAGGAGCCTACCTCCTTTTACGAAAAAGACACCTACTTCAATTCGGTATCTAAAGCGAGAATGGCCGTAACGGGTATCTTCGACTGCCTGTCGAGTACGTCGCATTACGGACAGTTCGAGATGGCGATGCCTTGCTCCGACGATACTTATTATATCCAGGGCACGGGCACAGACAACACGCGCCGCGACATCGCCCATTACATGGTAAAATCGACCAACACCTGGATCGGCTCGCTGTGGGATTACAAGTACCAGGGCATCGACCGGGCCAATTTCGCCATCGACGGCATCATGGGCATGGAGGGGTATGCGGATAACAAAGAGTTGCACGAGTTGGTAGCCGAAGCCCGCTTCCTACGTGCGTTCCTGGCGTTCGACCTGATTAAGTACTGGGGCGACGCGCCGTTTAAAACGACATACACCGGCGGATACGACGAAGCGTTCCAGCCCCGCACGCCCCGCGAAACGATTTACGACGAGATTATCAAAGATTTGGATTTTGCCAAGGAAAACCTTTCGCCGGGAAGCGCCTCGCTTTCGCCGGAGGTGCCTTGCCAGGGGGCTGCGCATGCGCTACTGATGCGGGTGTTGCTGCAACGCGCCGGCTACAGTCTGCAAATGAACGGCCAACTCACCCGCCCCGACGATGCGGCGCGAAGAACGTATTTCGATGCGGTAATCGCCGAATGGCAGGCTTTCACGGCTAAAGGATACCACGGCTTTTACGATGCCGGATACGTAGAGTTGTTCAAAACGTACTCGACCGGTATCCGGAACTCGAAGGAGAGTTTGTGGGAAATCGCCTTCAACCCCACCGGCAGCTCGTTCGCCGACAACGCGGGTACCTGGGGCACCTATAACGGCCCGGCGGTGGATGCTCCGGGCTGCCAGCCTACTGAAAACTCGAAGTTCATGGGGCGGGCCAATGCGTTTTTCCGCGTGTTACCGGCCTGGAAGGACTTTTTTGAGGATGCGGATGCGCGCCGCGACGTAATGGTGGTGGATTACGAATTGAAATGGGACAAGAAGGCGTATAACCATGTGCAGAAAAAAAGCAAGGACGTTACGGCTTGGTACCCGGGCAAGTGGCGCCGCGAATGGATGCCGCTGGGTTTTGTAAACCCGAATTATGTTGCGGTGAATTATTGCCCGCTGCGGTATGCCGACGTAGTGCTGATGGCGGCCGAGGCGTATAACGAAACGGGTAACACGCCCGAAGCGTGGAATTTACTGAACAGCGTACGTACACGCGCCGGGGCCACACCGGTTACTTCGGCGAATTATGCCGCTATCTACAAAGCGCCGAAGGTGTACGACTTGCCTTTTATCGACGATGGCGACGAAGCGGGCCGGCTGCGTACGGCATTGTACTGGGAACGGGGCTTCGAACTGGCTTTCGAGGGACAACGGAAGTACGACCTGATTCGCTGGGGTATCCTGGGCGATGCGTTGAAGTTGTTCCAGGATAAGATGGACCCGTTGCTGAAAGGGAAATATGTGGCGGGCGAGAAGTTTATCAAGGGGAAACACGAGTTGTTCCCGGTTCCGCTGGACGAACTGCAGATGAACCCGATGTTCGAAGGTAAGAATAATCCGCAGTACGAGTAGCGGATACTCCGTCCGGACATAAAAAAGAAAGAACACGGAGAAACGTTTTTGCGACCGACACTTGCTCAATCCCCCCGGATGTGTTGCTAACGTGGTAGAGCCGTAGCGACGCATCCGGACGGGAACGACAGGGATTCTTTTCCGGTACAGGGTCGGACGGATGAAATGAGGAGGTATAAAATCAAAGAATTAAGGATGAAGAAGATTTGGATGGTTTGGTGCCTGGCGGCGGGGTTGCAGGGTTCGACTGCATGCCATGCCCGGGCACAGAAAGAAAATAACGACTGGTGGAAGCAGGCCGTGGAGGTATCGGCGGCTCAGTTGAAAACGACGGCGGCGGAAATCGGCGACTCGGTTGCGTTGCCCCGCTCGATATGGACGGGCTACGAACTGGACTTCCTGTGCAGCCAGTTGGAAAAGGAGCCGGCCACATTCCGCGATTCGTTGCGGATAAAACCGGCCCAAGCGGCGTTGGGTACGCGGCGGTACTGTTCTTCGATTTACGACTGGACGAGCGGTTTCTTCCCGGGTAGCCTCTGGTATGCGTACCGGCTCACGGGAGATACGGTGTTGAAAAGAGAGGCGGTGAAGTTCACGAATTACTTGTATCCGGTACGGGAGTACACGAAAACGCACGACATCGGGTTTATGATGAATTGCAGCTACGGTAATGCGTACCGGGTGTGCCCGACCGACAGCGCCCGGCTGGCGCTGATCCGGACGGCGGATAATTTGTGTTCCCGCTTCGACCCGCGAATCGGATGTATCCGCTCGTGGGATTTCGGCGTATGGAACTTCCCGGTGATTATCGATAACATGATGAACCTGGATTTGCTGTTTTACGCAACCCGCCTGACGGGTGATGAAAAATACAAACGGATAGCGCTGACGCATGCGGCTACGACGATGAAGCATCATTTCCGCGACGATTACTCGTCGTATCATGTAGTGAGCTACAACAACGACGGCTCGGTGGAAACGAAATGTACACATCAAGGGAAAAACGACGCTTCTTCGTGGGCGCGCGGGCAGGCCTGGGCGGTGTACGGATATACGGCGTGTTACCGGGAATCGGGCGACAAGCAATTCCTGCACCAGGCGGAACGGATTGCGGCGTTGATTCGGGAGCGGGTGAAAACGGCGGACGCAATTCCGTTGTGGGATTACGATGCGCCGGATGTTCCGGAAACGCCGCGGGATGCTTCGGCGGCGGCCATAACGGCATCGGCGCTAATCGAACTGAGTACGTTGGTACCGGACGGAAAACCGTACCGCACGTATGCGGAGCGGTTGCTGAAGAGCCTTTCCTCGGATGCATACCTGGCAAAGCCGGGTTCGAACGCGGGGTTTATCCTGATGCATTCGACGGGCTCGCTGCCGAACGGCTCGGAAATCGATACGCCGATCAATTATGGGGATTATTACTTTTTGGAGGCATTATGGAGGTGGCGGGCTCTTTTGGAAAAGAGCCTTTGAAGAAAACGCGGCTTTTGTTTCTTTCCCCGGAAAGAAAGCCCAGCGGCGAGCGACAAGTTACCGTAAAAATAAATACCTTACGGACAATAAAATAACATTTGCAGGAAATGCAAACAAACCAGATAGATGATGAAAAACAGGAAATGGAGTTACACCCTGCTGCTTTGCGCAGTAACACTGTTCGTATCCGCACAGCAGGTAAAGAAAGAGGCATTCGGATTGCTCGACCTCGATTATCCCGGGTTGGAGCAAGTAAAAACCGCCTGCACGCACGAAAACTGGGAACAGGCGGCCTCCGCCCTGCTCGACTACTACCGCACCCGTACCGCCGTAAAACACCCCGGTCTGGACTTGCAGCACATTACCCTTTCGAAAGAAGAACGGAAATGGGCCGACGATGCGTTGGAACATACGTTCTTCGTACACAAAGGATATCAGCCTTCCTATAACTACGGGAAGGACATCGACTGGCAGTACTGGCCGGTGCGCGACAACGAGCTGCGCTGGCAGTTGCACCGCCACAAATGGTTTACGCCGATGGGAAAGGCCTACCGGCTGACAGGCGACGAAAAGTACGCCCGGGAATGGACGCTCCAGTACCTCGACTGGATCGAGAAGAATCCGCTGGTGCCCGTAGAGCAGGAAGCGTACGAGTTAGCGAGCGCCGGCGAAGTAAAAGGCACGGCCGAGAACGTACGATTCGCCTGGCGCCCGCTCGAAGTAAGCAACCGGCTGGAAGACCAAACCGGTCAGTTCATGCTGTTCCTTACCTCCCCCTCGTTTACTCCGGCGTTCCTCACCGAGTTTCTGGTAAATTATCACCGCCACGCCGTACATATCCTCGCGAATTACTCGGCGCAGGGCAATCACCTGCTGTTCGAAGCGCAACGGATGGTATACGCCGGCGCGTTCTTCCCCGAGTTCAAAGAGGCGACAGCCTGGCGCGAAAGCGGCATCGGCATCCTGAACCGCGAAATCGAAAAACAGGTTTATCCCGACGGCGGCCAGTACGAGCTCGACCCGCATTACCACCTGGCAGCCATCAACATCTTTTGCAAAGCCTTGCGGATGGCCGACATCAACGGGTTCCGCACCGAGTTTCCCGCCGGCTATATCGACACGGTAAAGCGGATGATCGAGTTCTACGCCAATATTTGCTTCCCCGATTACAGTAATCCCTGTTTCAGCGACGCCAAGTTGGGCGAGCGGCATGCGGAAACCCGCAACTACCGGGAATGGCTCGCCCTTTTTCCGGATTGCGACTGGATACGGTATTACGCTACCGAAGGACGCGAAGGGAAACCGCTGCCCTACCTGTGCCGAGGTGCCCTTACATCGGGCTTCTTTACGTTCCGCAACGGCTGGGAACAGGACGCCACCGTGATGGTGGTGAAAGCCGGTCCGAAAGGAGAATGGCATTGCCAGCCCGACAACGGTACCTTCGAGCTGTGGTTCAACGGGAAGAACCTTTTCCCCGATAGCGGCTCGTACGTATATGCCGGCGACGACGAAGTGATGAAGCTCCGCAACTGGTTCCGGCAAACCCGTGTGCACAATACGTTGACGCTCGACGGGAAGAACCTCGAAACCACGCAATCGGTTACCCGGCTCTGGGAGCCTGACGGCGATACGCCTGTGCTGGTAACCGAAAATCCCCACTACACCGGATTGAAGCACCGCCGCACCGTGTTCTTCGCCGACCGCCGGTACTTCGTTATCGTAGACGAAGCCATCGGCGACGCCACCGGCACCGTGAACCTGAACTACCACCTGGCTGAAGGGCCGGTAAACACGGATACGGCCGCCTGTTCGGTAACCACGGCTTACGAAGGAGAGGCTAACGTGAAGCTGCAATGTTTCTCGGATAAAAAGCGCTCGTTGGAACAAAGTGAGGGATGGCGCTCCACCGCTTACCGCAAGCGCGTGCCCCGCACTTCGGTTTCGATAAACGCGGAGAAAAACGATGCGGCTCCGGTACGGTACATCACCGTGATTTACCCGGCAAAAAACACCGTGGAGTATCCTGTTATCCGCGCCGCCTTCCCGGCTAAGACCGTCGAAGCGAACCGCGTACGGGTAACCCTGCGGATAAACGGAAAAAAACAAACGTTCGCCTGCCGCTTCTAAGAAAACAAATAGAAGAATAAAACACGGCGACACAAAGGCACGGAGAACATAAAGTACCAGCCTTCACCCACTCCAAAGCAGCGGCCACCTGGCATGGCCCCCGGAGTCTGAGTGAGGGAGTGAAAGAAAATAATAAACGATATGCCCATGAAAAATCGACTTATTTATTGGTTGTTGCCCGTTACGGCCGCCGGCTGGAACGCCTGTAGCTCCGGCGCTTCCCCAGCCAAGGAAACGAAGCGTCCGAACATCCTGTTTATGATGACCGACGACCACACCACCCAGGCCACGTCGTGCTACGGAAGCCGCCTGCTCCGCACACCCAATATCGACCGGATCGCACGCGAAGGTATCCGGATGGACGCCTGTTACGCTACGAACGCGCTGTCGGGACCGTCGCGGGCGTGCATCCTCACGGGCAAGTTCAGCCACGTAAACGGCTTTACCGACAATGCAAGTACTTTCGACGGCAGTCAACCAACATTTCCGAAACTGTTGCAGGCCGCCGGTTATCAAACCTCCATCGTGGGAAAATGGCATTTGATAACCGAGCCGCAAGGATTCGATTACTGGTGTATCCTCACCGGGCAACACGAACAGGGCGATTACTATGATCCCGACTTCAACGAGAACGGAAAACCGGTAACGGAGAAGGGATATGTAACCGATATTATCACCGACAAGGCTATCGACTTCCTGGAACACCGGGATAAAAGCAAGCCTTTTTGCATGATGTACCATCACAAGGCGCCCCATCGCAACTGGATGCCGGCGCCCCGCCACTTGGGGCTGTTCAACGATACCGTTTTTCCCGAGCCTTCCACCCTTTTCGATACGTACGAAGGGCGCGGTACGGCCGCTCGCACGCAAGACATGTCGATCGGGCATACCTTAACAACCGACTGGGACCTGAAACTCCTTACCCGGGCGGAAATGCTGGCCGATACCGCCAACCGGTTGTACTCGGTATACAAACGGATGCCGCCGGCCGTACAGGATAAGTGGGACGCCGTATACGCGCAACGCATCGCCGAGTACCGCAGCGGGAGGCTGAAAGGCAAAGAACTGGTGAGCTGGAAGTACCAGCAATACATGCGCGATTACCTCGCTACCGTGGTGGCGGTAGATGAAAATATCGGGCGGCTGCTGGCTTACCTCGAAAAAACCGGCGAACTGGATAATACGATTATCGTGTACACCTCCGACCAGGGATTCTTTTTGGGCGAGCACGGCTGGTTCGACAAACGTTTCATGTACGAAGAATGCCAGCAGATGCCGCTCGTAATCCGGTATCCCGCCGCCATCAAGGCCGGAAGCACCTCGGAAGCCATCGCGATGAATGTAGACTTCGCTCCTACCCTGCTCGACTTCGCCGGGGCGGAAATCCCGTCCGATATGCAGGGCCGCTCGTTAAAGCCGGTACTAACCGGCGCCGGGGAAACGCCTGCCGGCTGGCGCGAAGCGGCTTATTACCATTATTACGAGTATCCGGCGGAGCACTCGGTAAAACGGCATTACGGCATCCGGACATCGCGCTTCAAGCTGATTCATTTTTACAACGACGTGGACGAATGGGAACTGTACGACCTGGAACACGACCCGCATGAGTTGAACAATATTTTCGGAAAAGCAGCGTATGCGGCCGAACAAAGCCGCCTGACGGCTTTGTTGAAGGAAACGCAGCAACAGTACGGAGATACCGACCCGGAGGAAAAAGAACAGGAGTTATTCAAGGGTGACAGGCGATTGATGAAAAACAGATAATAAACGAATTAATCCAATGAACAGACGGAATTTTATCAAGCATACGGGCTGGACTTTCGCAGGGCTGGCTGCATCGGGAAGTTTGCTGTCGGCCTGCCAGGCAGGTACGCCCGCAGGAAAAAAGAAAATGCCTTCGGCCGGTAACCGGCGTTACTACTGGGGCGATTTGCATAACCATTGCAACATCACGTACGGCCACGGCGACATGCGTTCGGCATTCGAAGCGGCCAAGGAGCAACTGGATTTCGTATCGGTAACGCCGCACGCCATGTGGCCCGATATTCCGGGCGCCGACGACGCGCGCCTGAAGTGGGTAATCGACTACCATACCGGCGCTTTCGAGCGGCTGCGGAAGGGTGGATACGAAAAGTACGTGGCAATGACCAACGAGTATAACCGGGAAGGGGAATTCGTTACTTTTATCGGATACGAGGCGCACAGCATGGAGCACGGCGACCATGTGGCGCTGAATTACGACCTCGACGCGCCGCTGGTGGAGTGCACTTCGATTGAAGACTGGAAGAAAAAAGCGCAGGGGCACCGGGTGTTTATCACGCCGCACCACATGGGGTACCAAACGGGCTACCGGGGATATAACTGGGATTTCTTTACCGAGGGAACGCAAACGCCTTTCGTGGAGATGTACTCGCGCCACGGGCTGGCCGAAAGCGACCTGGGCGATTACGAGTATTTGCACGACATGGGGCCGCGCCAGTGGGAAGGCACGATTCAATGCGGGCTGGAACGGGGTTACAAGTTCGGCCTCATGGGTTCCACCGACCAGCATGCGGGTTATCCGGGCAGCTACGGCGACGGGCGTATCGGCATCCTGGCGGAATCGTTGCACCGGGATAAGTTGTGGGAGGCGATGCAGAACCGGCACGTTTGCTGCGTTACGGGAGATAAAATCGCAATCGATTTCCGGCTGAACGATGCGTACCCGGGGGATGTGGTACGGGGGAACAGCCGCCGCATTTACCTGCGGGTGGAAGGCGGAAGCTGCATCGACTACGTGGACATCGTAAAGAACCGGCAATGTATCGCCCGGCTGAACGGCCCGCTGCTGCCTGTGGCGCCGGCAGGGGATGCGGTACGGTGCAAGGTGAAGGTGGAGTTCGGCTGGAACCGGGAAGAGGAGTATGTGCACTGGTTGGGCACGTTGTCGGTAAATAAGGGAAAAATCAACGAGGTGGTTCCGTGTTTCCGGGGGGCGGCGTTCACGTCGCCGCAGGAAGGGGAACCGGAGTTCGTAACACGGGTGAACCGGATCGTATCGGTAACGGACACCGCTACGGAACTGGATATGTACAGCTCGAAGAATCCGAATACCACCACACCGGCCATGCAGGCGGTGATACTGGACGTGACGATGCCGAAAGACGGCCTGATTACGGCGGAGTTCAACGGGAAGAGGTTCGAACATTCGCTGGGCGAATTACTGGAGGGCTCACGCACGCATTTTATGGTGGGCTGGCTGAGCGAAGCGATCTTGTTTAACCGGGCGATGCCGGAAAGTTGCTTTACCGTAGAGCATTATATGGAGGATACGGCGCCGGAAAGGGACACGGATTATTATTATGTGCGCGTGCGCCAGCGCGACCGGCAATGGGGATGGTGCTCGCCGGTTTGGGTAGAAAGAGGGTAAGGGGGCCTTTTCGCTCGCCGCTGGACTTTCTTTCCGAGGAAAGAAACAAAGGCTTTCGTTGCAAAGGTTACCTTTTGCCTTGACAGGCTGTTTAGGTCGTTACCACGGCCGAGGCTTTTCGCTTGCCACGGAGGGATTGCTTTTGGCCGTTGCCACGGCGGGCCTTCATTTTTTTCTCTTGAAAGAAAAAAACGAAGCAAAAAAAGTTCAAGGGCTCACCTCACTCTCGCTACATCCCGTCCTTCGTTCGCTAAAAGCCCCGAACTCGCTTCGCTCAAACAGCGT
>DBGBSM010000075.1:0-6798 GCA_048468815.1 Parabacteroides sp. | reverse complement strand
AAATCCCTCACGCTCGGCATTATCCGAACAAGTTCGGCTACTGCCTCTCTTACTCGGGATTTTCTGTCAAGCCAAAAAATCAAGACCGCCGGTAGGCGCCGTCGGCAGATGCCTCGCGGCAAGCGAAAAGGAGATTTTTGTCATGTACTATGGCGTCAAGGCAAAAGAAATGAAAACCCACCGTGGTAACGGTCGTTCCCGGCTTACCGGAGAAAAGCCGACCTTCGCCAAAAAGCCAAGTTTTCTTCAAGAGTTCTTTTATAAAAAGAAACCTGCCACCCCTATGCACCATCTCCCGGAAATGCGTATATTCGCACTGAAAATCATACTTTATAGAAACAACACATTAAACCCTGCGTAACTTATGAAAGAAGAAAATGAAAACACGTACACACCCGAAATCTATACCGAACAGGAAATAGAAGCGATAGAAAACCACATCGCGCAGCATTTCGGGAAATACGAACAAGTTTTCCACGAAATCGTTTCGCCCGACATCCACGTCGACATCGCCATCATTCCGCCCACCCCCGGGCGCAACTACTACACCCTCGTTACGATGGGTATGGGCGCCCACCGGATGAACGTACCCGACGAGTTAGCCGACGAAAAGCTCGACCGGGCCGAAATGGCCGTTTGCCTGCCGCCCGACTGGCAAATCAGCAGCCATGAAGAGAAGTGGTACTGGCCGCTGCGGTGGCTTAAAATCCTGGCGCGTCTTCCCCTCGAAGAAGAAACCTGGTTAGGCTGGGGACATACGGTTCCGAACGGCGAGCCGTTTGCCGACAACACCCGTTTTACAGGCGTACTGCTGATCAGCCCCGCGCTCTTCGATGAGAAAGCGCACACCTGCTCCCTGCCGGACGGCAGCGAAGTAAACTTTTACCAGGTAATTCCGCTGTACGAAGAAGAAATGAACTACAAACTGGCCTATACGGCCGAAGCCCTGCTCGACCGGATGGACGACCGGATACTCATACTCGATAATAACCGGGCGAATGCCTGCGAAGGATTCGTTCCGTCCGACAAAGAATTCGTTCTTTCGGCCGAAGAAATAGAAGAATTGCTGCCCGACTGGAAAGACGCGCCGGGTTGCATCGCTACCGACCGGATTACGGTAGACGGTTTCCGGGTAGGCTACATGTACCGCGAAGCGCCCGACGACAGTGTGCCCGATAGCGGCTGGCGTTTCTTCGCCGGCGACGAAGACGACGCTTACTTAGACGATGCCGGCCACTCGGAAATCTACCACCTGAATACGATTTGCAATTACGACCGCGACATTATCCCCCTGCTGACTGCTCCGTACGGCTCGGCGTTTTACCGCGACGAAGCAGGAATATTCCGGGAAGAAAAAGCGGCCGAATAACTTTCCGCCGCTTCTTCGCCCCGGCGCTTTACCGGGAAAGCCCGCGTTATCCGGCACAACGTAACAGCGGGCTTTTTCGCCACCAGCGTATGTATGGCGAACGGAAAACCGCTTCCGGAACAAGTACCTCCGGGTAGTTCGTTTCCAATCGCCCGAACCCGGTAATACGCCTGTACAGACACCCCGCAACCAGCGGAAAAAGTACCGTTTTGCCATTTATCCGGCAAATATCGTCCATCCGTTATCCTACCTGCGGGTTCCGTTTTCGTTCCGGATTATCGCTCCGCCTCGCCATGCTGGTCGGGATAAAGCGACCGATAATACTTGATACGTTCTGTCCACGGGCGATACTCGAACGGATAAACATGCTGTTGCTCGGCCCAGCGCGTCCACTTATTTTCCAGCTCTTTTACCATCAACGGATGTTGTGCCGCCACGTCGCGGGTTTCGAACGGGTCGGCTGCGAGGTCGATTAATTCCCACGGTTGTTTGCCGTTGGCACGCACCAGTTTCCAACCGTCTGAAATAACGGCGCACGAAGTTTGATGCTCGAAGTACAAATCACGCTGCGGCAACCGCCCGTTCCGCACGGCAGCTAACAGGCTTACCCCGGCCAACCGTACCGGCCGGTCGCGGAAAACGGAAGGATACTGCGCCGAAGCCATCTCCAGGCAGGTAGGAAAAATATCCACTATATGGCATACTTCCCGGCAGATGCCCCCCGGCTGCGGGTTGGCCTTTTCGTTTCCGTACATCATAATCAGCGGCGAGCTGGTACCACCCTGGTAAACCCACTGTTTGTAACTACGGTAAGGCGTATTGCTCAAGTCGGCCATCAGTTGCCCCAAGTAGCCCCCTTCGTTGGTAGCTCCGTTGTCGCTCAAAAACAAGAAAACCGTATTTTCGTACATCCCCTTGTCTTTTACGGCTTGTATCACACGCCCGATGCCGTCGTCCATCACCTCGATCATGGCGGCGTACGTAGCCATGTCGGTAATCCACTGTTCCTGTTGCCGGGGCGTAAGGTCGGTCCACGCCGGCCGTTTCCCTTCCCGAAATTCCCGATGGTATACCGGATATTCGCTATCTCCAGTTACCAATCCCAACTTTTTCTGCCGCTCGAAACGCTCGCGCCGCAACACGTCGTACCCCGCCTCGTACCGTTTCCGGCACGCCTCAATCCTCTGGGGCGGCGCCTGCAACGGCAAATGGGGTGCATAATGCGCCAGATACAAGAACATGGGTTTTCCGGCCGGATGACTGCCGATAAAGTTCACGGCCGAATCGGTAATGGCTTCGGTATAGTAATAATCGTCGGGCACTTGCGTAATACGCTGTAAGCCGGAATATAACGGATTGGGTTTATAATAGCTCCCGCCTCCGCTCAGGCAGCCGTAATACCGGTCGAATCCGCGCTGGACGGGATAACTTCCGTTCGGGCCATCGAACGCGCCTTCTACCGTAACGTGCCATTTCCCACTCATGTAGGTGGCATACCCTGCACTGCGCAGCACTTCGGCCATGGTAGGCAAATCGGCCGGAATCTGCCCGCGATATCCGGGACGGTGCTCGTCTACAGCCGTCATCCACCCCATTCCCGCCTCGTGTTGGTAATGGCCGGTAAGCAAGGCGGCGCGGCTGGGACAACTTCGCCCGGTGTTTTTAAACTGGGTAAAGCGCAGGCCCTGTCCGGCCAAGTAATCGATGTGGGGTGTACGTATTTCACCCCCGTAGCACGACAGGTCGGAAAACCCCATGTCGTCGCACAGAATCAGCACGATGTTGGGATGCGGGGGATTGTTTCCCGGTTGGGCTCCGACTGATACGGAGGCTGTGGCAACGCATGCGAGCGTAGTAAATATTCGTTTATTCATAACGAATGTATATAAAAGGATTTCGCAAACAGAAAAAGCTGATAAAAAGCCGCCCGAACTTCTGGCTACTTGCGCCTAACGAGCCTTCCAAGATAGCGATTTCCCCATAAATACGAACTGATATGCAACAAATTATTTCTTTTAAATGAAAAATACAAACAGCCACTCGGAAGTGCTACCACCGAAACGAGCAAGCGAAAAACCGCCCGGCTGAAAATGCAAATCTTATGAGTGAAGCTTCTGATGTTGGAATTTATAAAATTACAGCCAGTCCGAAAAGAGCCCGCAAGAACTCAAGAATAACTACATATAAAAAAGTTACAGAAGAAAAAGCCAACATGCACTAAAGAAGCGTGACGGCCAATTGTTGCCGTCACGCTGCCAGCTCAGTGCCAGCACTGCCGCAATACCGACAAATCGGAAAATACAGACAAGCATTGCCGTAAAAGCGAAAGGAAAAACTCTTAGCAGCGGTTTAAGGAAGCAACCCCGTCAGTCCCTCCGGATTATGGATTATCACGTCGCTCAGCGTTACAATCCAAAGATTACCGGCGGTATCGACATACAAACCTATGATGTATCCCAAATCTTTCTTTCCTCGGGAAGTCATAATCGAGGAAAAGGTCTTTACAGGTTCTTTTCCGTCTTTACCCATGCACATCAACCCCTCATTGGAAGCCAGCCAGATATTATTCCGCTTATCTACAGCCAAGCAAGCAAGATGAAGCGCCTTAGGCTTATAAAGCGACTCCCATTTCCCGTGCTGAAAGACGAGCAGTTCGCTTCCGCATACCAGCAAGTCGTTTCCGCGCGGACACATATCGGCCAACCCCGATAAGGAATTGCTCCATTTATCACCGTAAAAATGTTCCACCGGGATACCGGTAAATCCACCCGATACAAGTTTCGACGCGGTACTCGCCCATATCGTGCCGCCGGACATCATCAACACCCGTTCGCCTCTCAGTTTGTCGGAAGAAGCTATCAGTTTGCCATCTGCAGTCAAGAGCACCGTGGGCGAGGAAGAACCGCCCCCATATATAAGCAGTTCCCCCGCAGACGTTACTGTAACTTTCGAGTTGCGGCCAGCATAACCGTCGTATTTAAAGATTACGGGTGAAGTAGCTATACTTTTCCCGTTCCAGCGAAGCAGCCCGCGGCCGGTATAGAGCAGCAGGGCGCCTTTGCGGTCTACCGCCACACCCGTCACGTCCATGGCATCGTAGCCTGTTACCACTTCGCGTTTATCCCCGCTCTGCTTGCGGATTGCCAACAGCGGACCACGCTTATAGAGGATATATACCGAATGAAAGTCTTCGGCAAACTGAAGCACTTCACGTCCCGACGCCGGAATATCGGCAGTGGTCTGTGAAGAACGTTTCAATACCGGAGCGTTTCCGGATTCGGAGACAGATGATTCAGAAACAGGAGGCTCGGCAATGACGGCGGAGCCCGGTTGTCCCGGCTCCTGCATAGGAGTCTCGCCTATCTTGCCCAGCGACCGTCCGCTCCCCGTTCTTCCGATGGAATCTTCAGGTTCAGGCTTGGGTTCGGATTCGGGAATTTCGATGACCAATTCGGGAGGGACAAGGGGTTGCGACACGGTAATGGCAGGCGCATTGCGTTTTAGCTTAAAGTGTTTCTCGAAATCGGGGCGCATCGTATCACTGAACTCTCCCGGAAATTTATCTCTCATGTCCGGATTGATTTCTATCCGGTAAAAAAGGGCAACCACCGTGGCATCCGCCTCGGGATCGTAATATCGATAGAGGTCGTAATAGAAATCCATCGGAGGAACCATGGCGCTCAGAAAGCTTTGGCTCAGCTTCATGATGAGTGCCCGGTGCAGGGCCTCCGTATCGCCCATAAACGTTACTTTTTCTTCTATTTCCACGTCGCCTGCCTGAAACACCACCTTACCGTTTATCTGCATGTTTGTCCGCGAACGCAAAGTGGCGCGATGGGATTTATAAATCTCATTTACCAAATTCATACGACGCTCCTTACCTTTCCATGCCACGATATAGACTTTGGAACGGTTACCGAAGTAATAGTCGAGATTCGGCAAATCGCACGGTCTGACTTCCACATTCTTGGCTCCGAAAGGACTGTACTGTTTGATATAATCCACCATCGGAATGGAGTTATTCTTCTTTCCCACCACCATGCTGTACTTCTCCTGCGAAGAAGACAGCAGGCCGCCCACCGTTGTATACAAAGAATGAGGATTCTCGAAGTAGAACAAATCATTTTCCAGAACTTGTGCCCTACACGAGAATCCTCCTCCGGTCAGTACAACGACAAGCATTACGAAAAGTCGTCTTATGCTCATGATTACTGATTATAACGGTTATTTTTTCACAGTATCATATTCTTCTTTGGAGATAAAAACTACTCTGCAAGCCCCCCTGTATTTAGGTTGGTCATAGCTAAGTTTAAACTCTTTGTCCAATACCTGCTCTGCCTTTAATTCTATAGCCTCACGATTCGGAGAGATTCCGAAAGGATATTGCAGGCTTACTCCTATTACATTTCCTCCGGTATCCATATACTTATAACAAACAGGATAGTCCGCGCTTTTGCCTTTGACTATCGTCAAAGGTGCATTTATTTTAATGCGGAAAGGAACGGTAACAGTAACGGCTTCTTTACCATTGGCTTTTGCTTCCATAATCGTGAATTGGGAAGCTATGGAATAAAACAATTCTCCGGAAAGTTCATAAGGCACCTCCATACCCACCAATTTCTTGGCTGCAGCATCCAATTTCGCTTCACTGTCCTTGTCCAACTGTTGTTTCTTCTCCGCCAACTCAGTAATTTTTGCCACATCGGGATTATCGGATTTAGCCAGTTGCTCCAACTTCTGCTGTATCTCCTTATCAGCAGCTTGATAATCTGCTATAATAGCCTCCACTTCGCTTGTCGGACTATCTGTTTTACCTGTACTGCCACCCGCTGATGAGGATGAACTGCCACTACAAGCTGCCAATAATATTACAGCCAATGTTCCGCACAGCACTGAATATAAAGTCTTCTTCATCGTATTCGCATGTTAATTATTCATCATTATTTTTCTGAAACCCATGTAATAGGAATGTCACGCGCTTCGAAACCTTCCGTATTGCTTACCGTAAACAGTATCGCTTTCAAAGATTTCACTTCGGGAGATACCGTAATGCGACGCAATTGGCATTCGGTAAACGTGCCTGCCGCAACATCATAGCCATTGGAACCTTGTTCCCATTGCTTGTCGCCGACAAGGTTTTCACCGCTGCCACTCACAACACCTTTCATCCTGATTGTTGCGGAAGTTTGTCCGGCAAGCGGCATCACCTTAAAGACAACAATCACATTTCCTGTAGCCGGATCACCTTCGGCACTTTTAAGCTCCATCTTCCACTCTCCGAGTTTGGGATAGACAAAAAGTGTTTCCTTCGATACATCAAGTCCTGTAGCAGATTCTACCCCTTTTTTCACCTTATTCCAGAACTTCCCTTTTTTCTTAGGCGCATCTTGCGCCATTACGGTAGTGGCGGCAACGAAAGACACCAATAC
>DBGBSM010000074.1:0-4972 GCA_048468815.1 Parabacteroides sp. | reverse complement strand
TTTGTGTTTAATAAATAAATAATCGTTTCTTCGTTTTTCACGAATCGAAGATAGGCGGCGCTCCGGCATAACCGGGTAAACCGGCTTTTACGTCCGGTTCGCGCTATCTCGGTGAAACAAAAATACGACTTAATTTTCACTTTCGAAGCTATGGCCGGTAAGATTTTAAATCGTACCTTTGGGACACCTGAAAATAAGCCTGTCATATCGAAACAAACCTCTAAAACACAAAATAAGAAACTGATGAGAAATTTTTTGTTTACTCTTCTCGTTGCCGGTACTGTGAGCGTAACGGCCAACGCAGCCTATACCGGGCATGTATTTATCGATAAAAATAAAAACGGAGTTTTCGACAAAGGGGAAAAAGCGATGAAAGGCGTCGCCGTTTCCGACGGATTGCATGTGGTACAGACCGACGGAAACGGTTCGTTTACCTTGCCGGGACACCCGAAGGCTCGCTTCGTTTTCATC
This sequence comes from Parabacteroides sp., assembly GCA_048468815.1. GTDB lineage: Bacteria > Bacteroidota > Bacteroidia > Bacteroidales > Tannerellaceae > Parabacteroides_B. The sequence continues at coordinate 4,501 of DBGBSM010000074.1, read as the reverse complement.
ACTACGCCGTCCGGCTACAAAACCGACAACCGGCATTATCTACCCGTATCCGGCGAAAGCGGAACGTACGACTTCGGATTGCAACCTTATCCGGGAGGGATAAAAAAAGACGGCAGCCACAAATACATCCACATCGCCGATACGGAAATATTCAACACCGAGAACCACGGCGACTGGGTAAACAACGTGCGCGACTATGCCGCCAACGAACAGGCCGCTTTTATTATCCATACGGGCGATATTTGCTATGAAAAGGGGCTCAAAGCGCATATCGAACTGATGAACACGGCCAATATGGACTGCCCCGTATTTTATTGTATAGGGAATCACGACCTGGTGAAAGGGAAATACGGCGAAGAGCTTTTCGAATCGCTCTACGGGCCTGCTTTTTACTCGTTCGACGCGGGCAGTACGCACTATATCGTAACGCCGATGCTCGGAGGCGACCATGCGCCGGGTTACTCGAAAGAAGACGTTTGCACCTGGATAGAAAACGACCTGGCCGCCGTACCGGCCGGGAAACCGGTGGTGGTGTTCAACCACGATTTGTGGACGTACGGCGACGAATTCAAGTTCAAGTACGGAAACGGCCGGACGCTCGACCTGGATGCGCATAACCTGAAGGCGTGGGTATACGGCCACTGGCATATCCATTATATAAAGAAGCAAGGGAACGTGCATACGGTGTCGACCGGTACGCTCGACAAAGGCGGCATCGACCATTCTACGTCGGCTTTTCGGGTCATGCATGTGGATAAAAAGGGGGATTTCCGGTCGGAGTTGCGGTATACGTATATCGACCGGGCTATCCGCATCGCTTCGGTGGCCGACAGCGTAGCGCCGGTGCTGGCTTCCGGCAAAGTGCCTTTATCGGTAAACGTATACAGCAGCGTGACGCCGGTAAAAGAAGTAAGCTACACCTGCCGGGTAAACGGTAAAAACAGCGTTTCGCCTGCCAAGCTGCGCCGGCAAACCGACTGGAACTGGTACGCGGAAATTCCCGCACCGGCCAAATACAGCGGCCAGCCGGTAACCGTACAGGTAAAAGCGGTATTCAACAACGGACAAACGGCCGAAACGGAGAGTACGTTCGTTTACCGGCCGGGCGAAACGCCGGCTGTGCAACCGGATGCCGAATGGGGCAACCTGTTAGGGAACGCCGCGCATACGGGAATCACCGCTTCGCTGCTTCCGTTGCCGTTGCGCCTGGCCTGGATCAACAGCACGGGTGCCAACTTGTACATGACGTCGCCTGTGGTAGCCGGCGGAAACGTGTATACGGCTTCGGTAGACGAGGATTTGCAAGGGAAAGCATGTGTGTATGCGCTGGACGGAAAAACCGGTGCGCTGCTGTGGAAATATCCGGTGCGTAACTCCATCAAAAATACGATTGCGGCAGACGAAGGGCGTATCTATGCGCAGGATGCGCAAGGGTATTTGTATGTACTGGATGCGGCTACCGGAAAGCTGTGCTGGGAAAAGCAACTGCCGGTTAACGGACTGCCGGCGCTTATCGAGGGGTTAACGGCTGCCGGCGGACGGGTGTATGCCGGTACGGGCAAAGGGCTTTGCGCCATCGAAGGCCAAACCGGAAAAACGCTGTGGCAAAATGAAGGCTGGAACCAGGCGGAAGGCACGACTTCGACCCTGACGTTAGGAAACGGGATGCTGATCGGCTCGGCGCAATGGCGCGCGCTGTACGGAAACGACGCGGCTACCGGAAAACTGGTTTGGCAGTTCAGCCGGAACGGGATGAGCGACCGCGGCGCATCGGCTGCGGTTCACGGGAATCTGCTTTACATCATCGCGCGGAAATCGCTCTTTATCCTGGAAACCAACACGGGAAACCTGATTGTACGGAAAGAACTTCCTTACGACTTGAACGTAACGTCTACGCCGCTCCTGACGGACAAGGAAATTATTTTCGGCTCGGCCGACTCGGGCTTGATTGCTTTAGACCGGGAAACGCTCGATTCGAAATGGCAGTTTAAAACCGGCGATGCGTTGGTGTATACGTCGCCTTATTCGCGCAAGCCGAGCGCTACCATCGAAACGAGCCCGGTGGCTGCCGGAAAAACGGTATTCGTAGGGGCTTCGGACGGCGTGCTGTACGGCATCGACCGGGAAAGCGGCTCGTTGGTATGGAAGCATGAAACGGGCGCTCCGGTATTCGGTTCGGTGGCCGTATCGGGCAATGCCTTGTTCGCTACCGACTTCGGCGGAAATGTATATGCTTTTACGGCTTGCGGGGAAGAAAACAAGTAACGAAAGGTCGAAGGGATGGCGGTTTCTACTAAAAAGACTACGTTTTCGTGCCCCCTGCAACAGGTTTGGGACACGGTGACGTCGCTCGATACCTATGCGTGGAGAAGCGATATAAGCCGAATCGAAGCGATCAGTGAAAACCGGTTTGCGGAGTATACCCGGGAAGGTTACGAAACCGTTTTTACCGTTACGGCCGTGGAGCCTTGCCAACGCTGGGAATTCGATATGGAAAACGACCGGATAAGAGGCCACTGGACAGGAGTATTTTCGTGGAAAGACGGCCAAACGGAAATCGAGTTTACCGAAGAGGTCGTGGCAAAGAAGTTTTATCTCCAACCGTTCGTGAAAGCCTACCTGAAAAAGCAACAAGCGGCTTATATAGCGGACTTGAAAAAAGCGTTACAGTAACATTCCGCGGTTTCGCGGCTATGCCTTTTACATACGAAAACCGGTTCCTCTCTGCAGAAAGGAACCGGTTTTCTTTTAAATAAACGTATCCGGTACGCGCCGGTCTTTAAAATTATGGAATAGCAGCGCAGTATAAGGCGTATCGAATACACGGGCTTCCTCCGGGCATTCTTTTACGCAGGCGCAGCATTTGATACAAAGAAATTTGTCGCTTGCCACCTCGCCGGATGCATTAACCGCAACAGCCCCGGTAGGACAAATTTCGATACAATGCCCGCACCGGGTGCATGCTTCTTCTTTTGTTAGCGGAGCGGCCGGAGTGGAAGGACCTTTTACTTTATAAGGAAAGTTTCCTTTTACCGTAAGCGACGGCAATGCGTTGAGGGAAGAAACCGCATCGAGTTTCGCGGCAACGGCCTTGCCGAGACTTTCGGCCGCCGCTAAATCTTCCGCATCCGGACGGCCGGCTGCCAACGGCATGCCTAAATCCGGACGGCTATACGAATGCTCGCCGATAAAGGCGCCTCCGGCAACCGGCGTAAAACCGGCGTTCCGGGTAAAGTCGGTCAATTCCCGGAGAGCGTCTTCGTAATCGCGGTTTCCGTACACGACTACCGGAACAACGGCCGAGTCATCGCCTACGAGAACTTGCAACCGTTCCATAGCTGTTTCGGCCACGCGCCCTCCGTAAACTGGAGCGGCGATGATGACCAATGCATGTGCTATCCGGAGTGGCGAATCCGGAGTTCCGTACGTCAAATCCGTTTCTACGCGGTGGCGTATTCCCGTTCCGGCGGCGATGGCTTCCGCTATCCGCGCCGAGGTACGGGTAGGCGAAAAATAAACGAGATGTACCGTTTCGTATTGCATAAGCCGGTTAGTTTTTTAACGCTTGCGCGAGTTTTTGCTGTAATTCGGCGAATTCTTCCGGCGTATATCCTTTCGAAACGTACATTACTTTGCCGTCTTTCCCGACCAGGTAATTCCGGGGAATCAGGTTATAGGCGAAGGCATTGAATATTTTCCGGTTTTTATCGGGATAAAGCGGGAAAGCGAACCCTTTCTTGGCGTTGTACTTGGCCAGTTCGCTGTCGTTATGCTCGCGGCCGATTACCAGCAGGCGGAAATCCGGATGGTCTTTATACTTTTCCCAGATTTGCTTTTCTATCTCCGGAAGCTCTTTCTGGCACGGCGGGCACCAGGTGGCGAAAAAGGTAATCAGCACCACTTTCCCTTTCAATTCGGCCGAACTCATTTGAGCGCCGTTGTCGGATACAATCGTAAAAGCCGGCATCGCCTGCCCCGTTTTTACAATATCGGAATTGTCGTTCTGCGCCCGGACAATCCAGGTACACAACAAACACAAACTGAGGAATACATACTTTTTCATAGGCTTATTGTTGTTTATAGGAGTTTCCTGCCGCCCTTCATCCGGCCTTTCCGCAAAGGCCGTGTTACTGTTCCCGCCAGCCGGACGTCCGCAAAGGATAACGGATTTCCCGGCTTTTCCCGCAGGAATATCGAAGCGTTCAATTTCACCCCAAATATACAACTTGGGAATAAACTACACATCAATCCCGGCTATAAACTATCGTGCAAACGAGAAAATCGCTACTTTTGCGGCGCCGGTTTATTCCCGGCGACACCGATACGATTAATCCGAAACGAACAGAAAATGAAGAGCTCAGGAAAGAAAAGAATCGTTCTGCTGGCCCTGTCGGCCACGTTGGCCACCGCTGCCGCGAAAGCGCAAGAAGTTTCCATCGCCGCCGATTTGGTAAGCAACTATATCTGGCGGGGCGAGAAGTGCGGCGACGCCGGATTCCAG
>DBGBSM010000073.1:0-2637 GCA_048468815.1 Parabacteroides sp. | reverse complement strand
CCGCCCGGATAGAGCCGGAGAAGTCTTCTACGATTTTACGAACGTAGGCGAGTCCTAAGCCGAACCCTTTTACGTCGTGTACATTGCCGGTAGGCACCCGGAAAAAGCGGTCGAACACTTTTTTGAGGTATTCTTTCTTGATGCCTACCCCGTTATCTTCGATAGTGAGAATCAGTTTCCCGTTTTCGTTGCGCGTGCGCGCCATCAGCTTGAGCGGCACGTCCGGACGCCGGTATTTTACCGCGTTGTCCATCAGGTTGAACAGTACGTTGGTGAAGTGCATTTCGTCTACGTAAATGCCCGATTCCTCGGCTTGCAGGTCGACGTCGATTTCGCCGCCGTATTTTTCCACTTTGAGCTTGAAGGTGTGGGCGATATTGGCAATCAGGTCGTTCGCATCTACTTCCTTGAGTTTGAGAGAAGCTTTTTGTCGTTCGAAAAGCGACATCTGGAGTACTTTTTCCACCAGGAATCCCAACCGTTTGGTTTCGTCGTTAATCACACCCGAGATGTGTTTGAAAACCTGCGGACTTTTCGTAATATCCGAATCCTTCAGCATCTGTGCGGCGAGCGAGATAGTAGATACCGGCGTTTTCAGCTCGTGCGTCATATTATTGATGAAGTCGTTCTTCATTTCCGATAGTTTTTTCTGGCGGAAAACAATGAAAATGGTAAATATGAAAGTTACCAGCAATACGATGATAAATACCACCGAAGGAACGATAAACTCGACCGACCGGAAAATATAGCTTTTCTTCGTAGGAAAATATACCCGCAGGAAATTCCATTTCGACGGCGGGTCGTTCGGAAACAATACGCACGTATTTACGTCGGCCGCATCGCTTTTCTTTATATTTCCACTTTGGTATACCACATTTCCGTCTTTATTTACAACCGAAAATATATACGGAATGTTGAGCCCGTTATTTACAAATTCCTGGTTGAGGTAAAAGTTCAGCTTTTTAAAGTCGATGCGGTCCTGGATGGGCTTCAGGCTGGGCGTAGTAACCAGGTTGAGAATGATTTCCTTCATCACCTCCTTCATTACCAACTCCTGGTGCCGATAGCGTTCGAGCCACATTTCCTGCTGCTTTTTCGACGTGGTGATGATGTTGTTCGACTGGCTGAAAGTGGAAGGGGGCGTGTTGGGTTTCTTCCGGTAGCGGTCGGCGTACGAAGTACGGTTCGAGTCTATCCCGTTTTGCAGCTCGGTATTCAGGTTGGGCGACGTGGATAAAGCCGTTTCGTTGTCGTTATACAGGAAATCCTTTTTAATATCCTCGTCTAAATATTGCCGCGCCTCGTCGAGCTCCAGTGTTTTTACCACCTGGTACAAGCAGCGCTGTACGGTTTCGTTGAACTGCTCGTTGCGGGTTTTTAATATAGTGCTCACATATTGGACTTGCAGGTAAAGAAGCCCGATAAAGGCGAATGCCATTACCACTGCAAGTAACCAAATAGTAGACTTTCTCATTTTTTATCCTTCTTTCTAATTGAGAACAAATAAAGCGGCTTTTAGTTTAATATTCACACAAAAAAGATAAAAATTTGAGGGGTTAAGGTTTAAAAATAGTTTAGTACGTTTTCGGCGGATTTTTCTTGTGAAAAGATTAAGAAGTATATAAGGTTGAGGTTCAAGAGGGTGTGAAAAGACGCATCCAGCGTGGAATATGTTAAAACGAAGGCGGAATAAAATCCTGCTTTTTTGTCTGTCCGGAAAGAACCGCCTGCAATACGAAGGAAAACCGGTAGGTATCCCTTCGTATTTTATCATCGGAACACACCTTATATTATAACATGCGCAGGGCGGCTTTGATAACCTGTTCTACCGTTAGCGTGGGGGTGGCTTTCAATAAGGAAACCACGGCTTTTTGCGAAGCTGCTTTCTGAAATCCGAGCATAACCAGTGCGGCGGTAGCTTCTTCGGCGATTACTCCGCTGTTCGGAACGGATATGCCGGTGCCCGATTCGTCGCCGGTTGCATTTTCGGCGGTTAATTTTACTTTGTTTTTAAGGTCTACCAGGATGCGTTGCGCTGTTTTCGCTCCGATTCCCTTTACGGCCGTAAGCATCGCTTCGTTTTTAGTGGCGATTACATTTACCAGCTCGGCGGGCGATAACGACGAGAGGATGGTTCGGGCAAAGTTCGGGCCTACGCCCGATACCGAGATGAGCAACAAAAAAAGGTTCCGTTCTTCTTTGCTCACAAATCCGTAAAGCAGGTGCGCGTCTTCGCGGATTACTTCGTAGATATAGAATTTACCTTCCTTCTTTCCGTTGAAAGCGGTGTAGGTATTCAGGGAAATGTTGATGCCGTATCCTATGCCGTTGCATTCTACTACTGCTTGTGCCGGAGTGAGTTCGGCTATTTCGCCTCGGATGTATTCAATCATGCCAATTAGGGTTTGAAAAATGGAAAAATGAGTAAAACAAATGTACCGGGCAGTTTTTTACCCAACTGCCTGGATTTCTTTAAGTAAAGATATTAAACTTTTTTGGGCTTTACCAAGCCTATTTCTATAATTTTTCATTGTAGGTAATTTACTTCTTTCTTTGAGAGAGTAAATTCGGCTGTTTTTAAATCAAAATAATTCGTATCTTGTCCCGTATATTCACCTACTTAATTTATCGTACTGC
>DBGBSM010000072.1:0-2369 GCA_048468815.1 Parabacteroides sp. | reverse complement strand
GTATGCCATACACCCATATCGTATTCGACATCGACGGCACGTTAATCGATACGGAAAACGCCGTTTTGTCGGCATTGGAAGATACCCTTGCGGAGTTGGGGCGCCCCTGCCCGGCCCGCAATGACCTGAAGTTCGCGCTGGGAATACCCGGCGAAACCACACTGGCGCAGTTGGGAATCGCCGATACGGTAACGGCCAACCGGCTATGGAACGGCCATCTGAAGAAATACATTTCTTCGGTTACGGTTTTCCTCGGGATACGCTCTTTGCTGGAAGAGTTGCGGGCCGGAGGGTACCGGCTGGGAATTATCACTTCCAAGAACCGCAACGAGTATGCGGCCGATTTCGGGCCTTCCGGATTGGCCGGCTATTTCGATACGGTAATCTGCGTGGACGACAGCCCCCGTCCGAAGCCGGCTCCCGACCCTGTTCTCGCTTACCTGGAGCGAACCGGCATACGGCCGGATGAAATGTTGTATATAGGCGATACGGCCTACGATGCGGAATGCGCCCGGACTGCCGGCGTGGATTTCGGACTGGCGCTATGGGGCTGCCGCTCGGTGCGGCATATCCGCGCCGCCGGTTATTTCGCTACGCCGTACGACGTGGGGTATTTTTTGAAGAAACGGGCGGGTGCGCCTGCGCAAATGCCCTGGCTCCGGTGGGCGATGGAGCTGCAATTTATCGCGCAGGCCGGCGTTACTTATTCGAAAGACCCTTTCGACTCGGAGCGGTTCGAACGGATACGGGAAATCTCCGCCGAGCTGATGAGCCTGAAAACCGGCTTTTCGCCGGAGCGGGTGAAAACGGTATTTTGTAACGAAACGGGTTTTCAAACGCCTAAAATCGATACGCGGGCGGCCGTTTTCCGTGACGGCAAGCTGTTGCTGGTCAAAGAAAAAAACGGAACTTGGGCGCTTCCGGGCGGCTGGGTGGATGTAACCGATTCGGTCAAGGCGAGCGCCGTGAAGGAGGTAAAGGAAGAAGCCGGCCTCGACGTGGCAGCGGTACGGCTGATTGCCGTACACGACCGGTTGTACCATAACTTGCCCGTTTACTCGTATGGCGTGTGTAAGTTTTTCTTTTTATGCGAGGTTATCGGCGGCCGTTTCGAACCGAACATCGAAACGGTGGGAAGCGATTACTTTTCGTTCGGAGAGCTTCCCCTTTTAGCGGAAGAAAAAAACACCCGCGAGCAGGTAAAGATGTGTTTCGATGCGTATGCGGCGGGCGAAGCCTGGCAACCGGTGGTGGATTGAACGGCCGTCGTGCCTTATTCCGTATCCGGTTTGAGCCATTCCCATTCTTCCACGTCGATGCGGCGTCCGAACTTTTGCCCCGCTTCCCGGAAGTGCGCGGCTTTTTCGAACCCGAACCGGGCGTGAAGCCGGATGCTCGCGTCGTTCGGGAGCGAGATGCAGGCAATCAGCGCATGTACCGGCGTGTCGCGAACCGCGGCCAGTAATGTTTCCATCAGTTTTTTTCCGATTCCTTTCCCCGTATGTTCCGGTTTTACGTAGAACGTGGTTTCCAGCGTGTCGCGGTAGGCTTCTTTATCCTTCCAGGTGTGGATGTAGCAGTAACCGAGCAGCTCGCCCGCTTCGTTTTCGTAAACGAAGTAAGGGTACCGGGCGGCTATGTCGCGGATGCGCACCTGCATGGCTTCGGCGGTTACCGGGGCCGTTTCGAACGTAGCTGCGGTATGCAGGATGTAATGGTTGTAGATGGCGGCGACAGCCGGTGCATCGTACAGGGTTACTTTTCTTATTCTTTCCATACTACGGGTAATTTACGGGGAATAATCGAGGCAAAAGTAAGAAAAACAAGATTGTTTGCCAAGCGGGCGGCTTAGTTCGGGATGGAGCGACTGCACGGGAGCCCGGCTTGTTGCTGCTGGAGCGGAGTTCGTTGGTAGTGTTGACAGGACGGAGGTCGGCTACGGTAGTGTAGTGTGTTTCGCATTTCCGAATGCTAAAAATAACTATTTATCGTACTCCGTCCGGCTGTCGACTTGTTTCCCGGAGAGCGGAATTAAAAAGCCGTACACCGGTATCTGTTTTGATGATAAGCAGATGGGCGGAAGAGAAGAATAACGTATTTGTTTCCTTATTATTTGTTTTTAGTTTCTTTTTGTTATCTTTGCATCAGATAATGAGGCGGAGATGAGTTGCACGCAGGCAGAATCGGGCATCGCTTGTTTCTGCCTTGAACTTGCACTGTCTCGGCGCCCTGGAAGAAAGCGAAAGGGGTGCGTACCGGTATAAACAGGCTGTAGCGGCGGCGGCGTTCGGTTTGCATCTTTTCCGGATCGGGCAAGCGAAACGGTTTATAAATCTTATTTACGGAAATCACTCAAATCGATGAAAACA
>DBGBSM010000071.1:0-17316 GCA_048468815.1 Parabacteroides sp. | reverse complement strand
CCATGTAACGATTTGCTGTACGGTAGAAAACCAGGCTTGTGCCGATTACCGGCTGCCTATTTACCGGGCGGCGCCCGTCAAGCATAAAGTTATTATTTGCGAGCCCTTATTGGAGCGAATCGACCTGGAGCCTTACCGCATCGGCGAGTGGATCGAGCAGGTAGTGGCAGGCGGCGAGTCGGGTTACGACGCTCGTCCGTGCGATTTCGACTGGGTATTGCGCCTGCGCGAAGTGTGTGTCGAAAATAACGTTGCCTTTTGGTTTAAGCAAACCGGCGCGCATTTTATAAAAGACGGTAGGCGTTATCGCATCGACCGGCGGTTGCAGCACGCCCAGGCGCGTAAGGCCGGGGTGAATTTCGGCTAATCCTATCTTTCCCTGTTCCGTATTTCCTACCTTCCGTATTCCGGGAAACCGATTCTTTTCCCTGTATTCCGCATTCCATTTCGTTTACCGAAACAGCTTACTTCTTGTTTTGTAACTATTTGTATTATAGTTTGTTGATGTGATTGGCCCGCTTCTGTCGTTTACTTTGCCGCTTACTACCCGTAAGTAAACGTACAAGAAGGGGGCTAACTTTACTTTTGCTCGCGGGCGGCTTATTTTTCCTGTTTCCGATTTTCCGTCAACCTAACTTATATACTATTATTATGAAACAACTTTTGTCGAAATTAATTCTGGTAGCGATAAGCATATGTATCGCTATTCCTTTCGCAAACGGTCAGGATGCCGAACAAACCCGTACCCTGACGGGTACCGTCGTCGATAAAGCCGGCGAGCCTGCTATCGGGGCTACCATCCTGGTCGTAGGCACTACTACCGGTACTATCACCCAGGTGGATGGTACGTTTTCACTGAGCCGGGTAAAGCCCGGGCAGAAAATCGTCGTTTCGCTTCTCGGTTACAAGCCGCAGGAAATAACGGTGGGAAACCGGCCGGCCGTGCATGTCGTTCTCGAAGAAGATACGCAGTTGCTCGATGAAGTAGTGGTAATCGGCTATGGGGTACAGAAAAAAAGCGATGTTACCGGTGCGATTGCTTCCGTAAAAGGGGATGCACTGGCGTCGCGTTCGGTCGAAAACGTGCAGCAGGCGCTCCAGGGAAAAGCGGCGGGCGTGCAGGTGATGAGCGGCTCATCGGCTCCCGGCTCTACTCCGGCGGTGCGTATCCGGGGCATCAGTTCCAACTCGTCGGGCGCTTCCGACCCGCTGTACGTGGTCGACGGGTTGAAGGTAAAGGATATCGCCTACTTAGACCCGAATAATATCGAATCGATGGAGATTCTGAAAGACGGCGCCTCGGCTGCCATTTACGGCGTGGAAGCCGGGAACGGGGTGGTGCTGATTACCACCAAGAACGGTACGAAGGGCGAGAGCCGTATCTTTTACGATTTCCTGTATGGAAAAACATCGCTGGCGCGGAAATCGGATATGATGAACGCACAACAATATGCGGATTATAACAGGGCGGCGGGCAACGCCACTTCCATGGAGCGGTGGGACGGTGTTACCGATACCGACTGGTTCGACGAGTTGTACGGCGACGGCGGCTCGTTCCAGCGTCATACGGTGGGTTTCGAGGCGGGCAACGATAAAGGTACGTTGTATGCATCGGCCTCTTACCTGAATAACGACGGTATGTATTACGGCGACAAGGATTATATGAAACGGCTCACCGCCCAGTTAAACGCTACTTACCACATCAAGCCGTGGCTGGAATTTACCACCAGTAATTCGTTCGAGAACATGGAGTTTTCGCGGGTGGGCGACGGTATCGGCAAGCAATCGTACAATTCGCCTAATTTTTACGACCCGCTTACGCCGGCATTTTATTCTCCCGACAACTTGCCCGATTACATGAAAGCCCTGATTAATGCGAACGGCGATGAAATGTTTATGAAGAACGAGCGGGGCGATTATGTAGCCGTTCCGCAGTACAGCTCCGACTCGGTGAATCCGCTTACCCACTATTATGCGCAAGACAGCCGGCATAAAGATTTTAACCTGCGGGGGATAACGGCATTGAACCTGAAGCCTTTCAACGGGTTCGTATTTACTTCGCGCATCGGCTACCGGTTCGGTTCCGAAGATTATTCGTATTACGGCGCCCCGGTGTATTTCTCGGTTTCTCCCCGGCAGAAACTCAGTTATGAGGCCGAAACGGTAACCGACAGGTTCTATGAATGGGAAAACTTTGCCAACTATAACCGCACGTTTGCCGGAAAACACAGTGTATATGCGATGGCGGGAATGGCCTATTCGGCAAGCTGGCGGAACTATACCCACGGGAAAACGGATACGTTTACCAACGGCGCTCCCAATTTCCGTTACTTGGAGTATTCGTCGTCGGATGCCAACGACGAGGTAAAGGGCAAAATCGACGAAGTGAAACGAATCAGTTACTACGGACGTATCGGCTATTCGTACGACAACCGGTATATGATACAGGCGAATTTCCGGGCAGACGCATTCGATTCGTCGAAGCTGTCGGACGATTCCCGCTGGGGATATTTCCCGGCCGTATCGGTGGGCTGGACTGTCAGCAACGAGGCGTTTATGCAGCATATCGACCCGAAGGCCGTGAGTTACCTCAAGTTGCGGGCATCCTACGGTATTAACGGGAATATCAACGTGCTGAACGGCTACCGGTATGCTTCGTCGCTGACGCTGCCTAATTATTATCCGGTGGGGGGTACGCTGGTCAATACCATTTCTCCGTCGAATGTGTTGGCTAATCCGTCGCTTAACTGGGAAGAGTCGAAACAGGTCGACGCCGGCATCGATGCCCGGTTCCTGAACGACCGCCTTTCGGTTACGGCCGATTATTACAACAAAAATACGTCCGGACAGCTCGTAAAAATGACGCCGCCCCTTTCTACCGGCACTACGGAAGTATGGCGGAATGTGGGCAAGGTGCAGAATTACGGTTTCGAGTTCGAACTGGGCTGGCAAGACCGGATACGGGATTTCTCGTACAGTATCCACGCCAACCTGGCTACCCTGCACAACGAAGTGAAAAGCCTGGGCGGCGCTCCGCGCATAGAAGATACGTATTCGAACGGATTCGTATTTTTCGACGAGGGGCAGCCCGTATGGAGTTACTACGGGTATGAGTATGTAGGCGTCGACCCGGCCGACGGCAGCCCGGTATACCGGGATGTACACGAAGACGGGGTAATCAACGAAAAGGATAAGGTATTTCTGGGTTCGGCCATTCCGAAGTTTACGTACGGCATTACTTTATCGGCCGCTTATAAAGGATTCGACTTTACCGCATTCGGTAGCGGCAGTCAGGGCGGCAAGCTGGTACTGAGTAACCGCGGCAGACCGGGAGCCAATCTTCCTACGGAATATTGGACCGAATCGTGGGACGTAAAAGGAGCGGGGGCGAAATATCCGCATCCCGATCTGAACGATGCGAATCTGCCGAAGTCGTCTTTACAGCTTTCGAGCGGCTCGTATTTCAAAATCAAGCAATTGCAGCTCGGTTATACGTTGCCTGAAACGCTTACGAGGAAGGCGCTGGTTTCGAGGCTCCGCGTATTCGTTTCGCTGGATAACTTCTTCATCTTTACCAAGTATGTCGGGATGGACCCGGAATCGCTCAGCGTAGCGCCGCCTGAAATGAAAGGGAATATCAGCGAAACCGGCGGATTGGGTATGGATTACGGCGAGTATCCGAACCCGAAAACCCTAACATTCGGACTCAATCTTTCATTCTAATTTAAAAACACGTCTGTCATGAAAAACTATATTTTTATTTTAGTCAGCCTGTGTGCCGGCCTCGTACTGGGCGCATGCAACGATAATACTCTCGTTATCGAGCAAAAGGGAGTAATACCGGTAGACGAAACGTATGCGAATGCCGACGACCAAACGGCTACTCAGTTGATTGCCGAAGTGTATGTTACCGCTAAAAACCTGGTTACCGGCGATTGGGGGATTCATTACATCGCTACTACTACCGTAAAGGTGGCTGATTTCTGGCCGGGCGGTTCCGATGCCAACGACGGCGGCGATTACCAGCAAATGGCCAAGATGATCGACAACTCCGAAAACAATGCGTACAAGGATATGTACCAGCGGTTCTACAACATTATTTACAAATGTAACATGATTGTAGATAAGCTGAACGACGGTTCGGCCGAACGGAAACGGGTTATCGCCGAGGCCAAAGCCTGGCGTGCCTGGGCTATGATGCGTCTTACCCGGTTGTGGGGAAGCGCGCCGCTGGTAGACCACGTGCTGGATGGCATCGATTATTCTTTTACGCCCGGAAATACGCCGCCGGCCGAAAGCTGGGCCTGGATTATGCAGCAGTTCGACGAGGCGGCGGCCGATTTGCCTTCGAAAAGCGGATTGGGCGGTCAGCGCGCCATCGGCGGCCGTTGGACGGCCGAGGCGTGTTATGCCTATAAAGGGCAGGGGTATATGTGGCAAAACGATTATGAGCAGGCGAAGATATGGCTTGCCAAGGTAATCGATTCGGGCAAATATGCGCTTTGGACGAAAACGGCTACTCTGGGAGCCGGTTCGTACGGAAACAACATCGCCTATTACCGGGCCGATAAATCGACTCCGGGCATGAGCTGGATCGACGGAAGCGAAGGATACGAATACTTGACGCTTTTCCGGGCCGAGGCCGACTTCTGCGACGAGTACCTGCTCGAAATAGATACCGACGGGAACGAAACGACCATTACCAACACCGAGCCTTACTGGTTCTGGGCGTATATGGGCTGGCGAAACGACCAGATTTATACGCCGGCCAATTCGAATCACGACGACGGCTGGGGATTTATCAATCCAACCCGCGCATTCGGCACGGCTTTCTGTAAACACGACCGGAACAGCGTGCGCCGCAGGATGACGATCGCTACTTTCGACGAGGTTTACCACGATTTTCCGTACCTCGACAACTCGGTACGGGGCATTATGGAGGGGAAAAAGCTGTTTTCTAACCAGGGATATTTCCGTATGAAGTACTTTAACTTCGTCGACGATGCCGACGAGGGCCGTTTCGCCTCCGGCCAAAGCAACGGGAACCGTACGAATTTTCCGTTGCTCCGGTACGCCAATATATTGCTGTATTATGCCGAGGCGGTATGTATGTCGGGTACGGAAGGTACGGCAGCCATCACGGGGCTGCAAGCGCTGAACAGCGTACGCTCGCGCGCCGGCCTCGATCAGGCTCCGTCGCTGAGTATGGACGACCCGGTGTACGGAATTAAAGCCGAGCGTCGTTTCGAGCTGGCGCTGGAAGATTGCGACCGCTATGTCGACCTGATTCGCTGGGGCGATTACAAAAACTTTATCCAGGATACGTCGGAGAACGGAGTGGGCGATTATTGGGGCGTATCCTATGCCTGGCTGGGTGGGTTTAAAAATCCGGATGCTCCCCGGCCGGCCGACCCGTGGGATTTGAGCAATTACGAAGTGACGTACGACCCGATGCAAGGGAAAGGTTCCTGGAGCGAGAAGCTGTTATTGTGGCCGTTCCCGTATGCGGAAACCTCTACGAATCCTAACCTGGAGCAAAATCCCGGCTGGTAATCGCCGGAATATACCGAATCCTGTGCATTTCGAATCATCGAGAATATACCATGAAAATCAAACTGCTGCTATTTATGCTCGGATGCCTGGCGGCTACGGGGCATGCCCGGCAAAAAGACCTTGTACAGTATGTAAACACGTTACAAGGCACCGACTCGCATTTCGGGTTGAGTTACGGTAATACCTATCCTACTACGGCTATGCCGTATGGCATGCATACCTGGTCGGCTCAGACAGGGAAAAACGGGGAAGGCTGGAAATACCAGTATGCCGCCGACAAGATACGGGGATTCGGACAAGCGCATCAGTGCAGTCCGTGGATGAGCGATTACGCCGTATATTCGTTTATGCCGGTGCTGGATGCGCCGGTAGTGAACCAAGACGAGCGGGCTACCCGGTTCAGCCATGAAAACGAGGTGGCGAAACCGCACTATTATAAGGTAACGCTCGATAACGGGATAACCACCGAAATGGCGCCGACCACGCGCGGCGTGCACCTCCGGTTTTCTTACCCGGCCACCGGCGATGCCTATCTCGTACTGGACGGGTATACCGACAAGAGCGAAATCCGGATAGACCCGGAGAAAAGACAAATTACCGGCTGGGTGAATAACCAGCGGTTCGTGAACAATCCCGCGACGTTCCGCAACTATTTCGTCGTGCAGTTCGACCGGCCGTTCGAGGCGTACGGTACCTGGGAAAACCGGAAAGACCGGTTGTTTCCCGGCCGGCGTTCCGGCGAAGGGCAAGGATACGGCGCCTATATCCGGTTTAAAAAAGGTGCGAAAGTACAAGCCAAAGCCGCCTCTTCGTATATCAGTTACGAGCAGGCGCACATCACGCTCCGTAGGGAACTGGGAGAGGATAAAACCCTGGAAGCTACCCGGGCGCGCGGCGCCGGAACCTGGAACGAACTGTTGGGGCGGATTCGGGTGGAAGGCGGAACCGAAGAACAGATGAAAACTTTTTATTCGTGCCTGTTCCGAGCCAACCTGTTCTCGCGTAAATTTTACGAGCGGGATGAGAACGGCGAGCCTTCCTATTACAGTCCGTACAACGGAAAAGTGTATTCCGGATATATGTATACCGACAACGGCTTTTGGGATACGTTCCGTTCGCAGTTTCCGTTGACGAATATCCTGCATCCTACCATGCAGGGGCGTTATATGAATGCGCTGCTCGACGCCCGGGAGCAATGCGGCTGGCTGCCTTCCTGGTCGGCGCCCGGCGAAACCGGCGGCATGTTAGGCAACCATGCCGTTTCGTTGCTGGCGGACGCTTGGGCCAAAGGTATTCGTACCTTCGACCCGGAAAGGGCGTTGAAAGCCTATGCGCACGAAGCCATGAACAAAGGGCCGTGGGGCGGGGCGAACGGGCGTATCGGCTGGAAGGCATATTTTCAGTTGGGCTATGTGCCTTATCCCGAGTCGATGGGTTCCGTTTCGCAAACGTTGGAATATGCCTACGACGATTTCTGCGGCTACCAGTTGGCCGGGATGTCCGGCAACCGGTTTTATCAGGACGTGTTCGCCCGGCAAATGTACAATTACCGGAACGTATTCGACCCGTCCACCGGGTTTATGCGCGGCAGGCTGAACGACGGCCGTTGGGTAGAGCCTTTCGATCCTTATGTATGGGGAGGTCCTTATTGCGAAAGCAATGCCTGGCATTATACCTGGTCGGTTTTTCACGACATACAAGGGTTGATAAATCTGTATGGCGGCGACCAGGCTTTTACCGCCAAGATGGATTCGGTATTTACCGTGTCTAACCGCATCGAACCCGGAACATACGGGGACGTCATCCACGAAATGAAAGAAATGGAATTGGCCGGTATGGGGCAATATGCCCACGGCAACCAACCGATACAACATTTGATTTACTTGTACTGTTATGCCGGACAGCCGTGGAAAACCCAATATTGGGCGCGCCGCATAACGGAAAAGCTGTATAATTCGTCGGAAAGAGGGTATCCCGGCGATGAAGACCAGGGCGGCATGTCGTCGTGGTATGTGTTGAGCGCGCTGGGCATATATAGCGTATGTCCGGGAACCGACGAATATGTGATTGGCAGCCCGGTATTCGAAAAAGCGACGATTACGCTGGAAGACGGCAAGGTGTTCGTTATCGAGGCCCGTAACAACAGCAAAACAAATGTATACATCCAATCGGCTACCCTGAACGGCAATCCGTTAACCCGGAATTATATCCGGTACGGCGAACTGGCGAACGGCGGAGTGATGCGTTTTGAAATGGGGGATAAGCCGAATACGACCCGGGCTACGGGCAAAGAGGCCGCCCCGTTTTCTTTATCGAAATAAATCCGGTTATACCATACGATTATGCAAAAACATCTTTCTTTTATTTACTTGCTTTTAACAGGTTTAGTTTGCTTCTTCCCGGCTATGCACGCCCGAACGACCGATTATGCCCGTCGTGTAAATACATTAATCGGTACCCAGGGGGTAGGTTGGCGGTCGGGCTACCTGTATCCGGGCGCTACTTATCCGTTCGGGATGGTACAGTTTACCCCTTCTTATTTCTCCAAGCGTTCGGGGTTCGTCATCAATCAGCTAAGCGGGGGCGGATGCGAGCACATGGGTAATTTCCCGACGTTTCCGTTAAAGGGTGCGTTGAGCGTGTCGCCCGGTAATATATTGGATTGCCGGGTGGAGGTTTCGCACGAGAAAGGGCATGCCGGTTATTACGAAGCGAAGGTACAGAACGAAATCCTGGCCAGGCTTACGGTAACCGAAAGAACGGGAATGGCTGAATATGTGTTTCCGGATAACCTCGGCGAAGGAACTGTTATTATAGGCGCCGGCATAGCCGCTACGCCCATCGAGCAGGCCGCGGTGGTGATTACGGGACCGAAGTCGTGCGAGGGATATGCCGAGGGCGGCGATTTCTGCGGAATCCGCACGCCTTATAAAGTGTATTTCGTGGCGGAGTTCGATTCGGAAACGCTGGAAACCGGAACCTGGAAGGAAAATAAACTTCACCGGAACGCTACTTTTGCGGAGGGGAAAAATTCCGGCGTTTATTTTACGTTCGATACCCGGAATAAAAAGGAAGTACGTTATAAAATCGGCGTTTCGTACGTATCGGTGCAAAATGCCCGGGAAAACCTCGAAGCTGAAAATCCGGGATGGGATTTTAACGCCGTGCAAAACCGGGCGGAAAGTAAATGGAACGAGTACCTCGGTAAGATAGAGGCGGAGGGAACCGATCCGGACCGGCTCGGCCAGTTTTATACCCACTTGTACCGTTCGTTGATACATCCGAACGTGTGCAGCGATGTAAACGGGGAGTACATGGGCGCCGACAACCGGGTTTACCGGTCGCGTACGAAGCACTATACGTCGTTCAGCAACTGGGATACGTACCGTACGCAGATACAACTGCTTTCCATGCTCGTGCCCGCTATCGCCTCGGATATCGTGGTGTCGCACCGGCTTTTCGCCGAACAGGCGGGCGGAGCCTATCCGCGCTGGGTAATGGCCAATATCGAAACCGGGGTGATGCAGGGCGACCCCACGCCTATCCTGGTGGCGAACGCCTACGCTTTCGGAGCGCGCAATTACGACCCTAAGCCGCTTTTTGCCCTGATGCGTACCAACGCCGAAGTGCCCGGGGCGAAATCGCAGGCGGTAGAAGCGCGCCCGGGTCTGCGCTCTTACCTGGAGAACGGGTATTGTAACGCTTCTATCCAACTGGAATATACTTCGGCCGATTTCGCTATCGGACAATTCGCCTTGCATGCCTGCGGCGACGAGATTTCGAGTTGGAGGTATTTTCATCAGGCCCGCTCATGGAAGAATCTGTTCAATCCCGAAACGGGGTGGCTGCAATCGCGTAACCCGGACGGCTCCTGGAAACCCCTCGACGAGGACTTCCGCGAATCGACCTATAAGAATTATTTCTGGATGGTGCCTTACGATATAGCCGGCCTGATAGAGATGATCGGCGGGAGGGAAGCTGCCGAGAAACGCCTCGACGAGTTTTTCGTGCGCCTCGACGCCGGATATAACGACCCGTGGTTTGCTGCCGGTAATGAGCCGAGCTTTCAGATTCCCTGGGTTTACAACTGGGTAGGGCGCCCCGACAAGACGCAACGCATCGTAAACCGTACGCTCAACGAGCAATATTCCAGCGCACCCGACGGGTTGCCCGGTAACGACGACTTGGGTACGATGGGAGCCTGGTATGTGTTCGCCTGCATCGGCCTGTATCCCGAAATACCGGGGGTAGGCGGCTTTGCGGTCAACACTCCGGTCTTTTCGTCGGTAACGTTGCACCTGAAGAAAGGCGACGTGGTGATTCGAGGCGGCTCCGAAAAGAATATCTATATCCACTCCCTGAAATTAAACGGCAAACCGCATAATAGTACCTGGATTCGTTGGAGCGATATAGCCGGGGGCGCGACGTTGGAGTATCAAACATCATCGAGGCCTGACCGGAAGTGGGGAACTTCGGTGCCGCCTCCTTCTTATCCGTAAGCACAAGAGCATGCCGTATGCCGGCTTATCCCCCGAATACCGGCGCGGCATGCGTATTTTAACGGTATGTGCCGGAATCACCGGCCGGATTGCCCGGAAAAGCGAATCCGGGAAAATAAACAGGATTATCAACACCTCAGATTATATGAAAACGAATCTATCGAAAACGATGCTGGCAGCCGTTCTTCTGGGCTGCTGCGCCTGTACGGAAAAGCAACCGTCCGGTTTGCCGGAGTGGGCGTGGGGCGAGTTCGAGCGTCCCGAAGGAGTAAACCCGGTTATCTCGCCGGATACGTCCAGCCGGTTTTACTGTCCGGTTACCGGCGACTCCGTAGCGTGGGAAACCAACGATACCTTTAACCCGGCGGCTACCGTTTACAACGGCAAGGTAATCGTGCTGTACCGGGCGGAAGATGACTTCGGCAACGGCATCGGCCAACGTACTTCCCGGCTGGGATATGCGTCGTCGGACGACGGCTTGCATTTTACCCGCGAAAGAGTTCCCGTATTTTATCCGGATAACGACAACCAGAAAGAGCTGGAATGGCCGGGCGGCTGCGAAGACCCCCGCGTGGCCATGACGGAAGACGGATTATACGTTATCCTGTACACGCAATGGAACCGGAAACAAGCCCGCCTGGCGGTAGCTACCACGCGCGACCTGCGGCATTGGAACAAGTACGGACCGGCATTCGCCAAGGCTTATAACGGACGGTTCGTGGATGAGTTTTCCAAATCGGCTTCACTGATTACCAAGCTGGTAAACGGAAAACAGGTAATCGCCCGGATTAACGGGAAGTACTGGATGTACTGGGGCGAGCAATTTATTAACGTAGCTACGTCGGACAATTTAACCGACTGGACGCCGGTGCTCGACGAGAACGGTGATTTCCTGAAGCTGATTACGCCGCGTCCCGGTAAATTCGACAGCTCGTTAACCGAATGCGGGCCGCCCGCCGTACTCACGGATAAGGGAATCCTGCTATTTTATAACGGTAAGAACGAGGCGGGCGAAAAGGGCGATACCCGTTATACGGCCGGCTCGTACTGTGCTGGGCAGGCGTTGTTCGACCCGAACGACCCGGCCAAGCTAATCGACCGCCTCGACCAACCGTTCTTCGTTCCGGAAGCGGCTTTTGAAAAAAGCGGCCAGTATCCGGCGGGAACCGTATTTATCGAAGGGCTGGTATACCATCAGCGGAAATGGTTCCTGTACTACGGATGCGCCGACTCCCGGGTAGGGGTTGCGGTATACGACCCGGCCCGGTAAGATACACGCACGCTATCGGCAGCGGATTTTTTCTTTCGAATCTAACTTAATTAAAACGATAAAAACGATGAAAACTTTCAAGCGAACCTTGTTTTTCTTTCTTGTCCTCTTTTCTGTATGCAGCCAAATGCCGGCGCAGCCGGTTCGTCCGTTCCGGGATGGCGACCGCGCCGTATTTTTAGGTAACAGCATTACCGACGGCGGCCATTACCATTCGTATATCTGGCTGTATTACATGACCCGTTTCCCGGAAAT
The DNA here is from genome assembly GCA_048468815.1 of Parabacteroides sp. Classification (GTDB taxonomy): domain Bacteria; phylum Bacteroidota; class Bacteroidia; order Bacteroidales; family Tannerellaceae; genus Parabacteroides_B. The sequence continues at coordinate 5,739 of DBGBSM010000071.1, read as the reverse complement.
GAATCTCCGTATCTGGAATGCGGGCATCGGGGGCGATACGGCGTACGACATGTACAAGCGGCTCGACGGCGACGTATTCAGCAAGCAGCCTACCGTACTGATGGTAACGTTCGGCATGAACGACACGGGATACGCCGAGTATAACGGCGATAATCCGGTGGAATTCGGCGAAACCAGGTACCGGGAATGTTATAAAAATTACGGGCTGATGGAACAACGTCTCAAAGCGTTGCCCCATACCCGTATCGTACAGGTGGGCACTTCGCCTTACGACGAAACGGCTGTTATCGAAAATACGCCTTGCAAAGGCAAGAATGCCGTTATCCGGCGGGTCGTGGAGTTTCAACAGGAGTCGGCGGTACGGAACGGGTGGGAATTTACCGATTTCAACCAGCCGATGGTTGCTTTAAACGAGCGTTTTCAGCAGGAAAAACCGTCTTTCTCCCTTTGTGGAACCGACCGTATCCATCCGGATAACGACGGGCATATGGTCATGGCGTACCTGTTTTTGAAAGCGCAAGGATTTGCCGGCAAAGAGGTGGCCCGGGTCGAACTGGATGCGAAGGAGAATGCGGTGGTCGATGCCGTAAATTGCGAAATAACGGATGTGCGGAAGAACGGCAAGGATTTCCGGTTCGATTACCTGGCGTATGCGTTGCCGTACCCGATGGATACGGTACCCCGCGGCTGGGGCGCCAAAAAAGCCCAGGCGAGTGCGGCGGAAATCGTTCCTTTTATTCCGGAAATGAACCGGGAAATTCTCAAGGTAACCGGCTTGAGCGGAACGTATAAGCTGCTTATCGACGGACAAGAAGTAGGTTCGTGGAGCGGCGCCCGGTTGGCAAAAGGCATTAACCTGGCGGAAGAATCGAAAACCCCTCAGTACCAGCAGGCGTTGGCTATTATGCACCTGAACGAGGCGCGGTGGGAGCTGGAAAGGGAATTCAGGCAATATGCCTGGATACAATTCGGCTTTTTCCAGGGGAAAGGCTTGCTTTTTGCCAACAATCGTGAGGCCATTGAGGTGATGGATAGTAACTTATCCAAGAATATGTGGCTCGGCTCGCACCGCGATTTGTATTCGAAAATGATGTATCCCGAGGTGCGGCAGGCAAAGGAAAAAGAAATGGAAGTGCTTATTTCGGCTATCTATTCGATGAATAAGCCGGTACGGAGGGAAGTGGTGCTCCGGAAAATCCGGTAAATTTCTTTCGCCCGTTTTCCGGACGCCGTATCCACCCTTCCGTTTTTTTGTGAAGAGCGGATACGACCCGGATACGGGTTTACCGGACGATTTCTTTCCGGTACACGATTTTTCGGCCGGGCACATCGTAAATTTCCGTAACCGGGCTTTCTTTATATCCGTGCGCTTCGCTGTAATCGTTCAAAGCCGGATACACTTTCAACACGCCTATGATGAACGACAGGTTTCCTTTCAACGGAAATTCTACCGAGATACATTCCTTTTCCGAGAGGGTTTTCAGCAGGTATTTACCCGATAATCTGCCGATAGTCGTACTGTCGGCGTCGTTTAATACGCAGCCCGCTTCGGAGCGCAGCTTCGCTTTTTCTACCTGTCGGGGATTATCGTAAAAGATGCCGATACCTTTGGTCGTTTCCACCCGGTCGTTGTTCAACAGGTCGTAGTACAGCTTATTCGTATACCGGGAAGTCTGGCTGTAGTCGCCGGTTACATTTTCGTACACGATGGTTTCGCCGCCTTGTTTTCCCTCGGTGACGGTTATTTTCTCAAATCCTCCGTAATACGCATACAAGCCGATGAACAACACGATGATAATTCCGATAACGAGAAGGGCTACTTTCATGATTTTCCGGTTTATTGTTTTTGTGTATAAATTATTCCTGTTTTTTTCGGACTGTCTTTCCTTTTATAAGGTTGTTTGTTTCGTCCCGGATTAGTTGGCAGGTTCGACCTTGTGTTCGAACGGTTTCCTGCCGGCGTGCAAAAATACGTATTTTGTCGCAAACCGTTCTTTCTTTTTTCGTTCATCTTTCAATTCGGTACTTTTACCCGCTGCTTCTACTGCTTCGGTCTTTTAATTCCATAGTATGACGGATCTGAAATCTTACTTTCTATCACCTTATCTTTGTTAATTTGCTGTGCATGCGGCAGTTATAGGGGACTGATCTCGGCGTGGCAGTAAAGTAAGCCGAAAATTCAGATGAATGGCGTGTGCTTTGTTCCGCTATATGTCAGCGTTAAACGGTGCATCGCTCGCGTGGCTGCTACATACAGCATACTCCGGTCTATTTCCGAATGATAATTCTTGTCGTCTGCCTGTGGAATAATCACTTCGTCGAATTCCAACCCCTTTGCCATGTGGGCAGAGGTGATAACAATGCCCTGCACAAAAGCTGAACTTTGGCTCGACAGGAAATGAATATCGGGAATTTGTAATTTGTCTGCCACCTCACGGGCTTGCGATTCGGTTTTGCAGATAATCCCCAGCGATTTGTAGGCGGAGGCCTGATAGGTGGCAATTAATTCTTTAATAGCAGATAGTTCTTCTTTCTCATTATTATATTGTAGTACTCGTGGTTTCTCTCCGTGCCGTGCGACAGGTTCAAGAACCGTATTTGTCCGTATCTTTTGTGCAAAATCTGTGATTTCACGCGTAGAACGGTAACTTTTGCATAGCTTCATCACTTCGCCCGCAGCAAGAGCTTTCTGAATCGTATCTGCAGTAGACGAGCCGTAAGGATTAACCGACTGGCTGGCATCGCCCAACACCGTTTTCCGACAAGGAAATAGCTTTTGTATTACCTTGTACTGGATAGGCGAATAATCTTGCATTTCATCTATCAGCAAATGTTTGACGCAGTTCTTTGTGCTACCTTCCAAAGCGATATGCAAATATGCCATTGCTGCTATGTCGGCATATTCGAGCGTACGGTTCTTTCGCATTTTAAACAGTTCCAGCTTATCCATCCATGCGAAGAAATCTTTATAAACTTGCAGGTCATTGTTTCCGGCAAACATTCGCTTGATCTCTTTTGTCAGGAAATTCCGTTCGGCAGTCGTCACGGTAAAAGCGTACTGTACTTTCATCATATCAAGAATATAATCCGTCATTGCCTCGAACCGTTGGCGCATGGGGTAGCGGTTGAAACGGTGGAATTGCTCTTCGATAAATTCAGCCGGAACGGTGATATGTTTGGTTAGTTTCACATCTTCTGCCTTGAAGTAGTGATTTTCGATGTGCAGAATAAAGCGATCCAGCTTGGCGATGAAGTCGAAAGAGGATTTATATTCGATTCGCTCGATAAAGTCCGGTGTCGGGTTTGTCAGCAATTCATTCACTTGCTCGAAAAAACTAAGGTATTTGTATTTGTGATTCAACACTTCGGAAAGTATCTGCTCCATGCTGGATTCGGGTACGGTTTCTTCCCCCAGTTCGGGCAGGACGTTGGAAATGTAATCGGCAAACACCTTGTTCGGAGAAATAATCAATATGTCTTTTGAAGAGATATTGCCCTGAAAAGCATACAGTAAGTAGGCGATTCGGTGCATAGCAATGGATGTTTTGCCCGAACCCGCTACGCCCTGAATGATGAGCGTTCGGGCTTCCTCATTACGGATAATCCGGTTTTGCTCCCGTTGGATGGTGGCAACGATGTTCTTCATCTTATCATCCGCATTGGCACTCAGTTCCTTTTGCAGAATATCATCGTGGACGGTCAGTGCGCTTTCGATCATGAATTCCATCTTTCCGCCCCGAATCCGGTATTGCCGTTTCAACGAAATATTCCCTTTTATCTCTCCCGATGGGGATTGATAAGATGCTTCGCCCAGTTCGTGATCGTAGAACATACTCGAAATAGGCGCCCGCCAATCGTATATTAAGGTTGTCCGGCTTTCGTAATCGTGAAAAGTGTGGATGCCGATATATACAGGAATTACCGGACGGTTCTCGCTCTTCTCTTGAAAGTCGATTCGTCCGAAGTAGGGAATATCCACTATTTTGGCAAGCCGTCGGCGCTTAGCGATTACGCTTTCACCTATGGCAAAATGATTCAGGATGCTTTCACGCATGGAGCGTATCTCATGCGGATCGATATCTTTATTACTCCAAAGATAGTCTTTGTACTCTGCCAATGTATCTACATGATCTTTCACGGATACATCGGTATGGCTGATTAGCTGCTTCAGCCGGGCGATTATTTGCTGCAAATAGCTTCTTTCTTGCTTCTCTGTTTGATTGAACATCGTAGTAATTTATTGCTAAAGGATGAAAATAGAGTCAAAACGGTGCGCAAAATTACTGCAACCCAATAGAATAGGAAATGGCTATTTATAGCTATATATCCATAAGTTTTGTATCTTTACCCGCTCAAAATGAACGATATGGATATTCTTGACCTTGCCTTGCATAATCAGCGAACCGCTTGGAAGATACTGGAACATACCGGTATTATCCCGGCATGGGAACGTATTGGGGCAACCGTTCATCTGGTAGGCTCGCTTAAATCCGGTCTGTTGGCAAAGAGTAGGGATATAGACCTACATATCTACACCGATACGTTGGATATTGCAGCCAGCTTTTGTGTAATACAGGAACTTGCCGAACGGCTTTCTTTAAAGGAAGTCCACTATAAGAATCTGATTCAAACGGAAGAAGAGTGCATCGAATGGCACGTCCTCTACGAAGACGAGGACAGGAATACATGGAAGTTCGACATGATTCATATTCGTAAAGGCTCAAAATATGATGGTGTGGTTGAAAAAGTAACTGCTGCCATTACGAACCGACTTACTCCTGAAATCAAGAACACCATCCTTCAAATTAAATTCGATGTGCCGGACGGGGTACAGATTCCCGGCATAGAAATCTATCATGCTGTTTTCGTGGGTGGAGTTCGTAGTTACGAAGAACTGGAACAATGGAGAAAAACCAATCCGCTGACAAATAGTTTGGATTGGTTGCCGTAATCAATAGAGAATACCGAAACTTTCTGCCCGGTTGATGGCTTCGATCACATTATCGACATTCAGTTTTGTCAATATATTCTTGCGGTGATTGTTTACCGTGTAAATACTAAGGTTCAGTTTAGATGCAATCTCCTTGCTTAAAAAGCCCTGTCGGATTAGTAAGAGTATTTCCTTTTCCCGCTTGGTTAATTGTTGGTCTGCCGGAACAACTGCCGATGCAAGTATCTCACCTGTCTTCCGATTAATAACTGTCCGCTTGATTCGCTCCATAGGTGTTTGGTCAGGCGCAATATCCATCACTCCCATAATCATCCACGCTTTTCCGTTCTTGTCTTTCTGAATCACTTGGTGACGACTGATTACATTCACATATTCCTCCCGGACATTCAGCATACGAATCTGGAATATCTGCTGATAATCATTTCTTTGTTCCTGCGGAAGTGAATAGATGAACTGCCCGTGTTCAATCTGGTGTTCGATGAGTTGTGCCCGGTCGTCCGGATGAATCCGTTCCTCCAATAAATCCCCCTGCCTCTGAATCGTCTTTATCCATGTAGGATTATATCCAAAGATATGCGCAAAATTATCGGATGCAAAATCGTATCGTTCTTTGAAAACATCTACCATAAAGATGCAACTGTGGCTCATTTGTGAGAATGTCTGTATAGATACTCTGCGTTCATTCCACAAATCATAATCCACGTCCAGCGGGCTGATCTGCTGTTTTGCCCATAATTCTTCGGGAGTTATCTTATTGGTAGTCATGCGGCAAAGATAATCGATAAATC
>DBGBSM010000070.1:0-1655 GCA_048468815.1 Parabacteroides sp. | reverse complement strand
AGACAGGTGGAACGTACTTATTTGTCGGCTTTTCCTCCGGAAGAACGCCGGGATTTTACCGAATTGGAAAAACTGATTTATCCGGATTCGCCTTTCACTGTGCAGGCGCTTTTAACAGAAGGGGGATATGCCGGGTTTATTACCTACTGGAACCTGGAAGATTTTTATTATGTAGAGCATTTTGCTATCGACGAAGCTGCCCGTAACGGGGGAATCGGAGGAAAAGCATTAAAGCGATTCCTGGAACAATGCGATATGCCGGTGGTGCTGGAGGTGGAGCGGCCGGAAAATGAAATCAGCCGGCGACGTATCGGCTTTTACGAGCGTTCGGGCTTCCGTTTGGATACGCATCCATATCGTCAGCCGCCTTATCGCAGCGGAGGTGAATGGCTCGATTTGTATTTAATGACGTATGGCAATCTGGATATGGAGCGGATGTACGAAATGGTAAAAGAACGTTTGTACAAGCAGGTTTACCGGGTAGAAACGAATCGATAAGGTGTTTGCTCAGGTTATTCGGGTACAAGCTACGAATCTGGTTTACTGAGTTAGCCGTTCCTGTTTACATCCGGAAGAGGCCGGATAAAAACAAAAAAGGATGTCCGATAAGTTCGAACATCCTTTTTTATTTGTTTTGCGGTATCCTTTATTCGGCTTTCGCGTTCGTAGAACGTGCCGAATAACTGATCTTCAGTGCATACGCTTCACGTAAAGCCTGTTTTATATCGGAAATGATACCCATCTTCGTATCAGAGTCTCCTTTGATGGAAACCGTCATGAACGGAGCTTCGTCTTCTTTCATACTCGACTTTTCCTGGGCGATATAGTCCTGGATTTCGTCGACGTCCGAAATTTCGTCGTTCAACTGAATCCGGGTTTCCGAACCCATTTTAGCCTGGTATTCAGGCAACGGTTGCCCTACGTAGATGAACGTTACCAATGACTTCTTTTCCAGCTTTTGCAACTCGGTAGCTTCCGGAGTCCTGAATTTTACTTTCAAGGTTACTTCACGCATGGTAGTTACCATCATGATGAAGAACAAGAAAGCGAACACGAGGTCAGGTAAGGATGAGGTATTCAATTCCGGCATTTCTCTTTTGCCGTCGCCATTAAATTTTCCCATTACTTCTTCCCTCCATAATTTTTAGGTTCAGCTTCCGAAATCTTTTGAGGATAAATCTTGATGATCGCTTTCTGATGCTCTTCATCCAATTCTTCAAAAGACTGATTGAATTTTTTCTTTGCCAGGTCGTTTCTCAGTTCGTTATAGGCTTTTGCCAATTCGTTCTGAACGGAGATATAAGCCTGGTAATTCGTCATACGGTCGTTCTGTAATGAAATAACGTGTTTGTTATTGATCATTACCTTCCCGAAATAAGGTACGTCTTCTTCCGTTTTTTCCGGCAAATGTTCATCGTTGTACGGATTGTCGATGAATTCTTTTGCTTTGTCTTTTAATTGCTTGATATCGATTAATTCCCCGTTAGCCAATACCTGGCCGAAACTGTTAATCATAACGGGAAGAATGTTTCGTTTCTTAATATCAACATCTTGGTCCTTTTGGTCTTTAGGTACAGGGGGCGGCAAGCGTCTTGCCAATCCGCGGTCTGTATCCATGGAGGTAGTAATAAGGAAGAAGATAAGCAACATAAAAG
>DBGBSM010000069.1:0-3296 GCA_048468815.1 Parabacteroides sp. | reverse complement strand
TTTCCTGGAAGATGTTTTACTATTTCGGGATATTTGCAGGATAAACCGGCGGAATTTTCCCCGCGGCTTATCAATTACGAACTAAGAATAGCAGCTCAGAGATGAAACGAATGAATTATCCGATCGTATATCTGTCGATCTTTATTATATGTATGCTGGTGAGTATCGGGAATTTTTATGTACAAAATTACCTGATCGGGGCCATCGTGGCGCTTTGTGGCGCCTTCAACCTGATTAGTTACCGGCGCGCTGTCGCCGCACAAAAGAAGAAATAGGATGTATACGGCGCAAATCGACGCGGATGTAGTAATCAAAGAGGTCACGATAGACGATGCGGCCAGTATTTTCCGGGCTATAGACGCACACCGGGAGTATTTAAGGAGGTGGCTGCCGTTCGTCGACTCGATGAAACAGGTTTCCGACGAGGAAGCTTTCCTCTCGGGAGTTCTCGCGGTTCCGTACGAAAATCGCGACCTTATTTTCAAGATAGAGAAAAACACCGTTTTCTGCGGTCTGGTCGGGTTTCATTTTACCGACAAGCCTAACCACCGTACCGAAATAGGCTATTGGTTGTTGCCGGAATTCCAGGGTAACGGCATTGTGACGAAATGCGTACGCCATCTTTGCCGGTGGGCTACCGAATATCGCGATATACACCGCATACAAATCCGGTGCGCCATCGGCAACGCCCCAAGCAACGCCATTCCCAAGCGGTTGGGTTTTCAGTTCGAAGGCACGGAGCGCGACGGCGAATTGTTGAGCTCGGGCGAATATGCCGATATTCACGTATATAGCATTTTAGAAGAAGAAGTAAAGGGGTGGGAAAAGTAAATGAATTTGCTTGCCGCCGACGGCGGCAATAAAAACGGCGACGGCGGCAAACTTGCCGCCGTCGGTGGCAATATAGCCGGCGTCGCCGGCAAACGAAAACAGCAGCATGCGAATAAAAAATTCCCTCCCGCTTTCAGGATTAACCTGTGGCCGGAGGGAATAAATCGAGTTATAACGATTGTTTATTATACGTTTATTCCGGAAGCAACTCCTCCTTCAGCATTTGTCCGGCAATACGGGCCGCATCCGCCACATACCGTACGCACGGACGCTGGCGGTAATACTCCGGCGTACGCTCGGCCGGAGCCGGATTGTTTTTTTCGGCCGCCGCTGCCGCCGGCAGTAATTCCCGGCAAATAACCGTTTGATATTTTTCCGTAAACCGCCCCGCCATACGCTGCACCATCGCATAGTTTCTGCGGCGCGCCGCCATGTCTTTCTGGTCGGGAACCGGATACTTCAATCCCGCCAGCATCGCCATGGCGCTTACGGTGCCGCACACTTCGCGCATCCGGCCCATACCGCCTCCGAAAGATACCGACAGGCTTTTCGCCAATTCCTCGGACAAACCGAACACATCGGAATAGGCTAAAAATACGGATTGCGCACAGTTATATCCCTGGCCGAACAATTCCGTAGCCCGGGCGATTTTATCGTCTATATCGAACTCTTTCATACCGTTCTTTCAAAACTCGTAATCCACACACGCCCGGCCTGCCTTGACCGGTCCGATAATTCCTTTCGATACAGCTACGTGCTCCGGATGGGTAGCATACGTATTCACGTCGGCCAGCGTATCCATTTCGGTGGTGAGTATCAAATCGTATTCTTCCGCCGGATTGCAGTTAAAGTCGACCCGGATACTGCGCAAAACGTCTATTTTTCCATCGAGCGCTTCCAGCGCCTCCTTTATCTCGCTGAGCTTGGCCTGTTTCGCTTCGTCCGAAGCGAAAGGAAGCAACTTGAACATTACTATGTGTCGTACCATCTATTTGTTTTTTAATCGGTTAATACGTTTTTTCGTCGAGGTATGAATCCTTATACCCCAGGAAATACAAAATCCCGTCGAGTCCGATGGTGGAAATGCTTTGTTGCGCATTTTCCTTTACCTTCGGTTTGGCATGGAACGCGATTCCCAGTCCGGCAATGCTCAGCATCGGCAAATCGTTGGCACCGTCGCCTACGGCTACCGTCTGGCGAATATCCACATTTTCCACCTGGGCGATCAAACGCAGCAGCTCGGCTTTCCGCTTGCCGTCGACAATATCGCCCAAATGCCGTCCCGTGAGTTTGCCGTCCACGATTTCGAGTTCGTTGGCATATACATAATCTATATTGTACTTTTGTTTCAGGTAATTTCCGAAATAAGTGAACCCTCCGGAGAGAATCGCGATTTTAAAACCCACCTTTTTCAGGATGCGCATCAACCGGTCTACCCCTTCGGTAATGGGTAAGTTTTCGGCAATTTCCTGCATTACCGACACGTCGAGCCCCTCCAGCAGCGCGCATCGTTGCTTAAAACTCTCGCAAAAGTCGATTTCGCCCCGCATCGCCGCTTCGGTAATCGCTTTTACCCGGTCGCCTACCCCGGCGCGTATAGCCAGTTCGTCGATTACTTCCGTTTCAATCAGCGTAGAATCCATATCGAAACAGATTAAACGGCGCATCCTCCGGTACATGCCGTCTTCCTGGAAAGAAATATCCATTTGCTGGTCGGCAGAAATCTTCATGAAATTCATTTGCATCTCTTCCCGGTCGCGGGGAGTGCCGCGCACCGAAAACTCCACACTGGCTTTCGGAGCGCGTTGGGTTTCGTCGAGCGGGATACGCCCCGTCAGGCGGCGTATGTCGTCGATGTTCATTCCCTGGTCGGCTACGATCTGGGCTACCGACGCAATCTGGCGCGCGGTAAGGCGGCGCCCCAGGATGGTAATGATATACCGGTTGCGGCCCTGCATGCCCACCCATTTCATATAATCTTCCTCGCTGATAGGATTGAACTTGATGTTGACGTTCAAATCGTAGCTTTTGAACAGTAAATCTTTCAGTACTTCGCCCGAATTGCTACCGGTAGTCTGAAATAAAATCCCCAATGTGAGGTTATTATGGATGTCGGCTTGCCCGATGTCCAGAATCAGGGCATTGTGTTTGGCTAAGACTTCGGTTAAAACGGCGGTAACTCCGGGGCGGTCTTCGCCGGAGATACTCATCATGATTATTTCGTTTTCCTGTTCCATGTTTTTATCTTTGTGTCTTTATCGGCACAAAAGTATAAAAGAATCCGTTACGCACCCCAAAGAAAAATACGTTATCTGTTTCAGACAGGTTTCGATAACCGCTTATTTGCGATATGTTCTTTAACACTTATGCTCAAAAACATATAATAAAACTTGTACGACTTCACAAAACTGCTATAAAATTTGGAGGTTAAACGGAAAAGCCCTTATCTTTGCCCCGTCTAAGAC